>JANMKO010000055.1:0-5040 GCA_031372085.1 Betaproteobacteria bacterium | reverse complement strand
GGTAGGCGAGCTGGCGGATTTGCTGCTGTTGGGCCGACACGCTGCTGCGCATGTGGTCAAAGGCGCGCGCCAGATCGCCGATCTCGTCGGGCCGGCCGGTGTGCTGCAGCGGCTGGTCGTACTCACCACGCGCCAGCCGCTCACTGGCCCGCACCAGTGAGCGCAGCGGCTGTGTAACGCGGCGCGCCGTCCACGCACTGCCGGCGCCAAACAGCGCCAGGCCCAGCACGGTGATCACCGCCAGCAGCCATTGCAGCCGGCGGTAGGGGGCCAGCGCAGCGGCCACCGAGCCGGCCACGCGCAGCAGGATGCGGCCGTCAGCGCCATTGGCCACCGAGCCGCTGGCCACCGACCAGCTGGCCACCAGATAGGGCTCACCGGCCAGCGCCACGTCACCGTCGGCCAGCAACAGCGCCAGCGGCGACGGGTCTTGCGGCGGCTTGAAGCTGCTCACCAGCACGGCTGGCGCGCCGCGCACCGGCTGCACCACCAGCGCGGCCTGCACGCCGGCCACGGCCTGCATGTCGTCGATCAGCGCCTGGTCGAGCGGGAAGCCCATCACCACCCAGCCGATCAGCGCCGGGGCGCGCATCGGCACCATGACAAACTGGTAGGGCACGCCGGCCATCAGCGCCACCAGGCCACCGCCCGGGCGCTGGGCCAGTGTGGGCGCCAGGCTGGCCAGCGCCGGGGCCAGTGCGGCGTTGGCGCCCTCGCCCAGGGTTTGCACCGCCAGCCGGGTGTCGAGCAGCGCCGTCAACGTGGCGCCGATGCGGCTGCCGTGGTTGTGCAGCGCCGAGCGCACGGTGTCCAGATCGTGCGTGCCCACTGCCTCGCGGATGCCGTAGTCGGCCGCCAGCACGGCCGCGCCCTGGGTCAGCTTGGCGGCGCGCTGGTCGAGCAGGCGCTGCCACACGCGCTGGGCCACGGCCAGCCGGTCATTCAGCTGGGCATGGGCGTTGTCGTCAATGCTCTGGCGGATGACGACAAAACCGGCCGCCTGCACCAGCAGCAGCAAGGCCAGCGAGACCAGCACGATCTGGCCCGACAGCCGCAGCGGGCCGGGCCGCCAGCGCCGCAGGGCTGTCACGGTGCCAGCCCGGCCAGTTTGACGCTGGCCAGCACCGCCCCGCTGGCCGGCACCAGCAGCGCCTGGTCGGCCGCCG
Source organism: Betaproteobacteria bacterium (assembly GCA_031372085.1). Taxonomy (GTDB): domain Bacteria; phylum Pseudomonadota; class Gammaproteobacteria; order Burkholderiales; family Burkholderiaceae_C; genus Pseudaquabacterium. The sequence continues at coordinate 3,874 of JANMKO010000055.1, read as the reverse complement.
GCGCGCCGGGCGGCAGGGCCGGGTGCCACGTGCGCAGGCGGTAGCTGCCAGCCGGGATTTGCGCCAGGCTCAACCTGCCGTCGGCCCCCGTCAGGCCGTGGTGCGGTGTGTCCACCACCACCACCCAGGCCGACATGTTGTCGTGGATGTTGCAGCCGATCACGGCGATGCCGGGCGCATCAAACACCACCGGCGCGGCCGGCGTGCCGACGTAAAGCTTGATCTCGAACTTTTTCACCGGCGAGAACGAGTACAGGTGGTGGCGCACCGTGTCGCGGTTCGGGAAGCTCACCGCCGTGCCCACCGTCACCAGCGTGACGGCCTGGCTGAACTGCCGGTTGGCCTGGGCGATCTCCACCCCGGTGGCCGGCCGGGCGGCGGCCTTGGCCTCACGCGACTCGACAAATACCGCCGCGCCGGCCAGCGGCTTGCCGGCGCTGTCAGTGATTTGCAACTCCAGCGTGCCGGCCGGCGCCGGCAGGGCGGTGATGAGCAGCGCGGCAGCGGCCAGCCCGGTGGCGCCCCGGCGCAAAAAGGGGGTGGTGGCAGCAGGATGGGGGCGCATGGGCAGCAGATCGGGCGGGGGCGGTGCGGTCACGGCAGCACCTGACGCGGGCTGCTTGTGCCACCGTATCGGCCGCTTGGCCTGTCAACTTGAGCCCCCGGCCACAGCGCCGGCAGCGGCGCGGGCGGCCCGCTGCAGGTCAATCAGCGGCTGAAATCACGCCCCCGCCCAGGCAGATGTCGCCGTCGTACAGCACCGCCGACTGGCCCGGCGTCACCGCCCACTGCGGCTGTTTGAAGTACAGCGAAAAGGCGCCGGCCGGCGGGTCGGTTTGGGCCGGCACACCCAGCGCACGCAGCGTGCAGGCCGCATCAGCCTGGCGGTACCGGGTTTTGGCGGCCAACGCGCCGTTGGCGGGCGCGGCGCCGGCCACCCAGCTGGCATCGTCAAAGCGCAGCGCGCCCGATTGCAGCCACGGGTGGTCATGGCCCTGCACCACCACCAATTGATTGCCTGGCAGGTTTTTGCGCGCCACAAACCACGGTGCATGCAAGCCGGCACCGCGCGCCGCGCCGCGCTCTTTGACGCCGCCGATGCCCAGCCCCTGGCGCTGGCCCAGGGTGTAAAAGCTCAAGCCCAGATGCTGGCCCAGCGTGCGGCCCCGGTCGTCGATGATCGGCCCGGGGCGGTGCTGCAGGTAGCGGTTGAGAAACTCGCGGAACGGCCGCTCGCCGATGAAGCAGATGCCGGTCGAATCTTTTTTGGCGGCGTTCGGCAGGCCGATCTCGCTGGCGATGCGCCGCACCTCGGTCTTGGCCAGCTCACCCACCGGGAACAGCGTCTTGGCCAGTTGCGCCTGGGTCAGCCGGTGCAAAAAATAGCTCTGGTCCTTCAGCGGGTCCAGCCCCTTGAGCAACTCGAAGGCGCCAGCCTGTTCACGCACCCGGGCGTAGTGGCCGGTGGCGATCTTGTCGGCGCCCAGGCGCAGCGCGTGGTCTAGAAACGCCTTGAACTTGATCTCGGCATTGCACAGCACGTCGGGGTTGGGCGTGCGGCCGGCTTCGTACTCACGCAGAAACTCGGCGAACACCCGGTCTTTGTAGTCGGCGGCAAAGTTGACATGCTCGATCTCGATGCCGATCACATCGGCCACGGCGGCGGCGTCGATGAAGTCGATGTTCGACTGGCAATAGCCACTGCCGTCGTCGCCCGCCCCGGCGGGGCGGTCGTCGTCCTCCCAGTTCTTCATGAAGATGCCGACCACCTCATGGCCTTGTGCTTTGAGCAGCCAGGCGGTGACGGCACTGTCAACGCCGCCAGACAAGCCGACGACGACGCGCATGGGTTTCATGGGCCGGGATTGTCCGCGCCGGCCGGCGCGGCGGGCTGCCACAGCGACGCATCGGCCCACACCACGTCCAGCGGGTGGCGCACGCCGGCCCGGTGGTCGTCGATGCAGCGCATCACCAACGGGCTGCGGTGGCGCGCCGCGCTGGCGCGGAGTTCATCGGGCGTCAACCACAGCGTGCGCACGATGCCGGTGTCCAGCACCTGGCCGGGCACCGGCTTGCCCACCGTGCCGGCGTAGGCCAGGCGCAGGTAGGTCACGTCCTCGGCCGGCTGGCCGCCGTGGCCGGGCCGCACAAAACGCGCCAGATACAGCCCCAGCAGCGCCTGTGGCACCAGGTGGCGGGCGGTTTCTTCCAGGCATTCACGCACCACGGCCTGCAAAGGCGACTCACCCGGATCCAGATGGCCGGCCGGGTTGTTCAGCCGCAGGCCGTCGGGGGTGTGTTCTTCGACCAGCAGGTAGCGGCCGTGCTGTTCGACGACGGCCGCCACGGTGACGCTGGGTTTCCATCGGGCATCGCTCATCGACGGATCGTAATGGCGGGCGGACGGGCTGACGGGCTGACGGGCGGACAGGCTGACGGACGGCCAGGCCGGGCGCCCGGCACGCCCGGCCGTGTCGCGCTGGCGCCTGTGCCAAGCGCGAAGTCAGGTAAGCTATTTGGCGGAGCCTGTCCCACCCCGAGGCCGGGCCCGCGAGGAGAACTGCATGCAGATCGGAGTACCGCTGGAGACGCTGGCGGGTGAGACGCGCGTCGCCGTCACGCCCGAAACCATTAAAAAACTCAAGGCCCAGGGCCACACGGTGCGCGTCCAGGCGGGTGCCGGCGTGGCGGCCAGCGTCACCGACGAGGCTTACCTTGCCGCGGGTGCCGAGATCACCGACCGGGCCGGCGCGCTGGGTGCCGACCTGGTGCTCAAGGTGCGCGCGCCGCAGGCCGATGAGCTGCCGCTGATGAAGCCGGGCGCGGCGCTGGTGGGCATGCTCGACCCTTTCAACCGCCCCGGGCTGGACGCGATAGCCCGCGCCGGGCTGACCAGCTTTGCGCTGGAGGCCGCCCCCCGCACCACCCGCGCCCAGAGCATGGACGTGCTGTCGTCGCAGGCCAACATCGCCGGCTACAAGGCGGTGATGATCGCGGCCGACAAATACCAGCGCTTTTTTCCGATGCTGATGACGGCAGCCGGCACCGTCAAAGCCGCCCGGGTGGTGATCCTGGGCGTGGGTGTGGCGGGCTTGCAGGCGATTGCTACCGCCAAAAGGCTGGGCGCGGTGATCGAGGCCAGCGATGTGCGGCCGTCGGTAAAAGAGCAGATTGAGTCGCTGGGTGCCAAGTTCATCGAGGTGTCGTACGACACGCCCGACGAGAAAGAAGCGGCGGTGGGCGTGGGCGGCTATGCCAAGCCGATGCCGCCCAGTTGGCTGGCGCGCCAGCAGGTGGAGGTGGCCAAGCGCATTGCGGCGGCCGACATCGTCATCAGCACCGCGCTGATCCCCGGCCGGGCCGCGCCCACGCTGATCACCGAGGACATGGTCAAGGCGATGAAGCCGGGCTCGGTGATCATCGACATCGCGGCCGGCAAGGCGGCCGATGGCATCGGCGGCAACTGCCCCATTTCAGAGGCTGGCAAAACGGTGGTCAAGCACGGCGTGACGCTGGTGGGTGAGACCAACCTGGCCGCGCTGGTGGCGGCCGATGCATCCGCGCTGTATGCCCGCAACGTGCTGGATTTTTTGAAGCTGGTGCTGGTCAAGGACGGCGCGCTCAGCGTGCCGATGGACGACGACATCGTGGCCGCCTGCCTGATGACGCAGGGCGGCGACGTGAAAAGAAAGTAAAAAATCATGGACATCCTCAGCCCCACCATCACCAACCTGATCATCTTTGTGCTGGCCATCTACGTGGGCTACCACGTGGTCTGGACGGTGACGCCCGCGCTGCACACGCCGCTGATGGCGGTGACCAACGCCATCTCGGCCATCGTCATCGTGGGCGCGATGTTGGCCGCCGCGCTGAC
>JANMKO010000033.1:0-5502 GCA_031372085.1 Betaproteobacteria bacterium | reverse complement strand
AAGCTGCCAAAAAGAAGGACATCGGCCAGCGTGTTGTTGGCCAGCAAATGGGCCAGCGCCCAGACCTTGACCGCCAGCACCATCGGGTGGTGCAGCCGGGCCTTGATCTGGTTGCCCGGCACATAGGCCGCCACCAGCAGCACCATCGACAGCAGCATCAGCAAGCCGGCCAGGTGGCGTGTCCACACCGGCGCGGCCCACAGCACCTGCGGCGCCAGCCGGGCCTGGCCGTAGCCCCAGACGATCAGGCCAAAACCGACCAGTGAGACAACGGTGTACAGGCCCTTCCAGGCGCCCGGGCCGCGCTGCGTCACCACCTGCGTGCGCCAGCCGTCGCCCACGATGCGCACCGAATGCATGCCCAGAAACAGCAACAAACCGAGGATCAGTGCGCCCATGGTCGAATCTTTCAGGGGGTGAAGGGACAGCGGCGCATTCTGCCCGCCGCACAGGCTGGCCGGACGCGCCCGGTCACCGCGTTGACAGCGGCGGCGGGCAGGGCGCGGCTATGCTGGCCCGAGGCGTTTGTGGCGGCCCGCCACGGCAGCCCCCCATGCCCAAGCCCAGGTTCACTTTGACGCCCACTCGTACGCCGCCGATGACCGACGCCCCCGCCCCGCTGCCCTTCAAACACTACTGGGACGACTTTGCCGTGGGCACGGTGCGCGAGTTTGGCCAGATGGCCGTCAGCCGCGAGGCGATGCTGGCCTTTGCCGGCCAGTTTGACCCGCAGCCCTTCCACCTGGACGACGCCGCCGCCGAGGCGTCGCTGTTTGGCCGGCTGTCGGCCAGCGGCTGGCACACCTGCGCGATGGCGATGCGCATGATGTGCGACGGCTACCTGCTCGACGCCGCCAGCCTGGGCAGCCCCGGCATCGACCAGCTGAAGTGGCTGAAACCGGTCTGTGCCGGCGACACGCTGAGCATGCGGATGACGGTGTTGGAGGCCCGGCTCATGGCCAGCCGGCCCGGCGTGGGGCTGGTGCGCTCGCACTGGGCGGTGTTGAACCAGCAGCACGAGCCGGTGCTGACGATGGAGGGCTGGGGCATGTTCCGTTGCCGGCCGGGGGTGGCTGGCGGCAGCTGACGGCAGCGCCCGCCCGGCGGGCTCGGACAGGCGGCGACTTTTTACCCAGGTGCCCCCGCCAGCGCCTTCTCGCCACCCGGTCTGCTCGTCTGCCGCGCGGCGGTGGGGGGCTGGGGGGTTGCTGGTTGATCACGCAGGCCCTCGGGCTCGGCGCCCTCACCCCAACCCTCTCCCGCGTGCGGGAGAGGGAGCAAGGCACGGCGCGGACAGGGCAACGTGCCTTGCTCCCTCGCCCCCGGCACGGGGGAGGGGCGGGGGTGACGGGCAGCCCGCCCCCCCGACGCGCAACCCGTCAACCTGGCCGCCCAGGTGCATCTCGGCCCCACCCACCCATCAAGTCGAAACCCTGTCTGAGCCTGCGGCGCAGGCGAGTCCGTACTGCGTGTTGCTGATCGCAGTCGAGTGGCGTGACATAGAAACTGTTTGCAAGCGCTTTTCTTTGCTTCCTTGCGCCAAAAAGAAAGGGAGGCGGCCGCCGGGCCGAATCCCGGCACCTGTCAGCGGCCACCGGCGTCCAAGCCCGCCGTCACTTGCGCGCCGCGCTGCCCAGGTACAAGCCCCACAGCCGCGCCAGGTCGGCCACGCCGTCGGCCCCCTTGACGGCCGCAAAACTGCGCTGCGCGTCGTCGATCTTGCCGGCCCGCCATTGCGCCAGGCCCAGGTGCAGCAGCGCGTCGTCCGGCCGGCGCAGCCCGCCTTTGGCCTGGCCCTGGGTCATCAACGCCAGCGCCCGGTCGTGCGCGCCGGTGGCCGACACCGCCAGCCCCAGGTTGACGGCGCCATTGCCGTCCTTGCCTTTCAGCGCACCGGCCTCGCTGTCGGCCAGCGTGGCGCGGTCTTGGGCGGCGGCTTTGCTGGCCGTCTCGCGCAGCTTTTTGTCGGCCGCCAGGTTGTCGCCCTTGTCCAGCAGGCCGCTGGCAAAGCCCTCGTCCAGCAGCGCCTGCGCCTCGGCCGGCAGGCCGGCCTGCTGGGCCCGCGCGGCCATGTCGCCCAGCTCACCGGCGTCCAGCGGCACACCCACCGCGCGGCGCAGGCGGTACACGTCCAGCCGCAGCCGCTCATCGGCAAAGCCGTCGCGGCGCACGGTGCGGGCGATCAGCTCGGCCCAGTATTCCGTCTTGCCGGTGCCGCTGGCCAGGCGCTCCAGCGTGGTGGTGTAGGCCGGCATGTCCTTGAGCGCGCTCTGGCTGGCCGCCAGCAGGCGCAGCGTGGCCTCGGGCGGGCTGCGCCGGGCGGCCTCGTCGGCGGCGATCTGCGGCGCCAGCTCACGCAGCACGCCGGCATGGTCGCCCAGCACACTCAGCACCTGCGGGTAGAGCTTGCGCAGCTCGCTGTTGGCGTTGCCGTCCGCCAGATAGGTTTTCATCCACACAGCGGCGCGGGCATATTCTTTTTGCTGCAACAGCAGCTTGATGGTGGTCTCGGTGATTGGCGCCCGGTCGGCTGCGGCCAGCAGCGGTGACGCCAGCACCGCCTCGAACTGGGTGGTGGCACTGGCCAGGTCACCGGCACCCAATGCCGCCGGGCCCTTCAGCCGCTGGGTGATGAACACCTCGTAGGGCGTCAGGCCCGGCAGGGCTTCGGCCTCGGCCAGCCGGGCCAGTGCGTCTTTGTAATTGCCGGCCTTGACGGCGTCTTGCGCGGCCTGCAGTGGCTTGCCCACCTCGGCCCGCAGCGTGGGGCCCGAGGCGGCGGCGGCCGGCGCTGGCGTTGGCGCAGCCTGGGCCCGAACGCCCGGCGCGGCGCCGGCCAGCAGGGCGGCCACTGCGGCCACCAGCGCGGCCGCCGACAGCGAGGACAAGGGGTGGACGAAGCGGTTCATGAGCAGTGCCTGCGGATGTCAGCCCAGTGAGCGAAGCGGCGAGTGTAGTGACCTGCCGCGCCCGAGAAACGGCCGGCCGATGCCGCGCCGGGCCGCAAAAAAAGCGGCCGAAGCCGCCTTTTTTGGCCACGCACCGCCGGGCGGTGCAAGCCGGTTACTGCACCGGCGTGATGCCGGCAATCGCCCAGTCGCCCTGGCCGTCGGCCGGGCGCACCAGGTGCCACAGCTCGTTGAACGGCTCGGCGCCGGCCTCGGGCGCCTCACGGATGAGGCCGTGGAAGCGCACGGTGACGATGTCCTGGCCGTTCTCGCGCGCGGTGTCGACCACTTGCGCGTCTATCTGCACCACATCGGTGGTCTGCTTGGCGCTGCCGCGCTCTTGCAGGTCAAGCCGCAGCGAGGCAAACAACTCGGGCGTGGTGAACTTGCGCAGATCGTCCAGGTTGCTGGCGTCGTTGGCCGCTTGCAGGCGGATGAACACCATCTTGGCCAGGCGCTCAAAGTCAGCCGCAGCCATGCCGCCCGGCAGGGTGGGCGGCAGCGGCGCGGCATCGGCCGTACCGGCTGCACCGGCAAGCCCCAGCGCCGTGCGCGGCAGGTTGATCTGCGCTGGTGCCGGCAGGTTGGCCGGTGCGGCTGGCGCCATCCAGCCGCCGCCTGCCGGTGCACCGGCACCGGCGAGTTGCGGACCCGCGTGCGACGCGCCGCCTTTCATGCGGCTCATCACGAAGCGGATGGCGACAAACGCCAGGCCCGCCACCAGCACCATCATCAGGATGTTGCCCATCGCCCCGGCCAGGCCGGCACCCATGCCCATGCTGCTGAACAGCGCGGCAATGCCAAGGCCAGCGGCCAGGCCGGCCAGCGGGCCCATCCAGTTGCGCTTGGGCGGCGCGGCGGGCGCAGCCGCCGGGGTGGCCGGCGCGGCGGCGGGGGTGGCGCTCTTGGCCGGTGCGTTTTGCGGCGCGGCGTTGCTGGGCGCGGCCCGCTGCATGCCGGCCGGCTTGCCACTGCCCAGCCGCTTGGCATCGGCATCAGCAGGCGCCAGGCTGAGCGTGAGCGCGGCCAGGGTCATTGAAATCGCAAGCAAAAGATGTTTCACGGCAAATATCTCCAGTCCATCCTGGCACCCGCCCCGTGACGGATGCAACCGACGAGTCGGCGCACGGTAACCCAATTTTGGGCCAACAAGCGGCCCAGCCGGTGACATGGCGCCGGCGCGGCTGATTTCAAGCCCGGCGGCGCGCCGCTGGCGCGTCCCCAAACCAGCCGATGCCGGCCCCAGGTAGGGATTGCATGCCCCCATCGAGTGCCTAAGGTCTTGCCCACGCGGGCCGGCAAGGTGCCGGCCTGCGCCCCCACCCCCCCGAGGAGACACCATGGCCACCACCAAGCCGATGACGGCAGCCAACCTGAAAACCACGCTGACCAAACAAAAAGCGCGCTGGCACAGCGCCCCGACCGAGATCTCCAAGCTCGACGACGCGGCCCGCGCCCGCATGCTGGGCGCCGTGCCCAGCGACGAATCCACCGCGCTGATGGCGGCCATGGCAGCTGCGCCGATGCTGGCCGCCGCACCGGCCTTTGCCCCGGCCGTGGACTGGCGCAACCACGGCGGCAACCACGTCAGCCCCGTCAAACAGCAAGGCGGCTGCGGCTCGTGCGTGTCGTTTGGCTCGGTGGCGCTGATCGAGTCGATGGCCCATATCGAGACCGGCCGCTGGGTGGACCTGTCGGAGGCCGACTCGCATTTTTGCTCGAACCACGGCGCCAACTGCGGCGGCTGGTGGCCCGACCAGTGCCTGGACCAGGTGCTGGCGCGCGGCGTCTGCGACGAAGCCGGGTTTGCCTACCCATCGGCCTTCCCGGGCAACAACATCTGGGCCGGCCCGCCGGCCTGCCACCTGCCGGCCGACCGCGCCGCCCGCATCACCAAGATCACCGCCCGCCACGCGCTGGCCAACGGCACCGCCGCCAAGAACCACCTGAGCAATGTCGGCCCGGTGACCGGCTGCCTGGATGTGTACAACGACTTTTTCCACTACGGCGGCGGCGTCTACCACCATGTCACCGGCGCCAAGGTCGGTGGCCACTGCGTGCTGGTGATCGGCTTCTCGGAGGCCGAGCAGTGCTGGATCATCAAGAACAGCTGGGACGTCACCTGGGGCGTCGGCGGCTTTGGCAAGATCGCTTACACCGACCTGGTGTTTGACGGCCAGTTCTTCCCGATGTACGGCGCCACCGGCGTGCAGTTGGCGGCCTCGGGCTGGCAGCCGCTGGGCGGCAAGCTGACCACCGAGCCGGTGATCGGCAGCAACAAGGACGGCCGGCTGGAGGCCTTTGCCCGCGGCACCGACAACGCGCTGTGGCATTGCTGGCAAACCAGCGCCGGCGGCGCCTGGAGCGGCTGGGCCTCACTGGGCGGCGTGATCACCAGCGTGCCGGCGGTGGTGGCCAATGCCGACGGCCGGATGGAGGTGTTTGCGCGCGGCACCGACGGCGCGCTGTGGCACGTCTGGCAGACCGCGCCCAACAACGGCTGGAGCGGCTGGGCCACGCTGGGCGGGGTGATCACCAGCAACCCCGGCGCCAC
>JANMKO010000005.1:0-8708 GCA_031372085.1 Betaproteobacteria bacterium | reverse complement strand
AGGAGCTTTTGATGCTGCCTTTGGAAGGCATCCAGGTCATCACGCTGGAGCACGCGATTGCCGCGCCGTTCTGCACCCGCCAGCTGGCCGACCAGGGCGCCCGGGTCATCAAGATCGAGCGACCGGGCGTGGGTGACTTTGCGCGCGCTTACGACAGCCGGGTCAATGGCCTGGCGTCGCACTTTGTCTGGACCAACCGCAGCAAGGAAAGCCTGACGCTGGATTTGAAGCACGCCCAGGCGCCCGAGGTGCTGGCCCGGCTGCTGGCCGGTGCCGACGTGCTGGTGCAAAACCTGGCGCCGGGCGCGGCGGCGCGGCTGGGCTTGTCGTATGCCGCATTGCAGGCCGCCCACCCCCGGTTGATCGTCTGTGACATCTCGGGCTACGGTGAGGACGGCCCCTACCGCGACAAAAAAGCCTACGACCTGCTGATCCAGAGTGAATCGGGCTTTGTCTCGATCACCGGCAGCCCGGACGAGCCCGCCAAGGCCGGTTGCTCGATTGCCGACATCGCCGCTGGCATGTACGCCTACAGCAACATCCTGACGGCGCTGATCCAGCGCGGCCGCACGGGGCTGGGCCGGCACATCGATGTGTCGATGCTGGAAAGCATGGTCGAGTGGATGGGCTACCCGCTGTACTACGCCTACCAGGGCGCCCCACCGCCACCGCGCGCCGGTGCGGCCCATGCCACCATTTACCCCTACGGCCCGTTTGCCACCGGCGACGGCAAAACCGTGATGCTGGGCCTGCAAAACGAGCGTGAGTGGGCGGTTTTTTGCCAGCAGGTGTTGCGGCAACCCGGCCTGGCCGTCGAGGCGCGCTTCAACACCAATGCCGGCCGCACGGCAGCGCGTGACGCACTGAAGGCGCTGATCGTCAATGCCTTTGCCAGCCTGACGGCCCAGCAGGTGGTGGCGCGGCTGGACGCGGCCGGCATTGCCAACGCAGCGGTGAATGCGATGGCCGATGTCTGGGCCCATCCGCAACTGGCGGCGCGGCAGCGCTGGACCGAGATCAACACCCCCTCCGGCCCGGTGCCGGCGCTGCTGCCGCCGGGTTGCGCCGCTGCGGCGTTGGCCCGCATGGGCGCGGTGCCGGCGCTGGGCCAGCACAACCAGGCCATCCTGGCCGAGCTGGGGTTTGACGCGGCGCAGATAGCCCAACTTCAGCGTGACGGCGCTGTTTGATGAGGGTTGGGGTGAGGGCGCTGGCCAGCGCCAAAAACGACTTCAAGCCAAAGGCAGCACCATGACCGCACCCGACCCCACCCACGCCCTGGCCCAGTTTGCCGCCACGCTGGCCTGGGCCGACGTGCCCGCGCCGGTGCAGCGCCGCACCGAAGACTTGCTGCTCGACTGGATCGGCTCGGCGCTGGCCGGCAAGGGGGCGCGGCCGGTGGAATCCATCGCCCGCTTCATGCACAGCATGGGCCCCACCGGCCCGAATGCGGGGCCGAGCGAGGTGCTGATCCACCGCCAGGGCAGCAGCCCGCTGGTGGCGGCGGTGGTCAATGCCGCCGCGTCGCACTTTGCCGAGCAGGACGATGTGCACAACGGCTCGGTCTTCCACCCGGCGGCGGTGGTGTTTCCGGCGGCACTGGCCGTGGCCCAGGCGCTGGGCCGCAGCGGTGCCGAGTTTCTTGAAGCCAGCGTGGTGGGCTATGAGGTGGGCATCCGGGTGGGTGAGTTTTTGGGCCGCTCGCACTATCGGATATTTCATACCACAGGCACGGCGGGCACGGTGGCCGCCGCCGCCGCCGTGGGCCGGCTGCTGCGCCTGACACCCGGTCAGATGCAGCATGCTTTTGGCTCGGCCGGCACCCAGGCCGCCGGGCTGTGGGAGTTTTTGCGCACCGCCGCTGATTCCAAGCAACTGCACACCGCCCATGCGGCCGGCGCCGGGCTGACGGCGGCCTACCTGGCGGCCGACGGCTTTACCGGCGCGCGGCAGATTTTTGACGGCCCGCAAGGCTTGGCCGCCGGCATGTCCAGCGACGCCGACCCGGCCAAACTGGCTGATCGGCTGGGCCAGCGCTGGGCACTGGCCGAAACCTCGTTCAAATTCCATGCCGCTTGCCGCCACACCCACCCGGCCGCCGATGCCTTGCAGCAACTGATGCGCACCCACGGTCTGGCCGCCAGCGCGGTGGCGCAGGTCACGGCCCAGGTGCACCAGGCCGCCATCGACGTGCTGGGGCCGGTGGTCGATCCGCAAACCGTGCACCAGGCCAAGTTCTCGATGGGCACGGTGCTGGGGCTGATCGCGGTGCACGGCGCCGCCGGGCTGGCCGAGTTTGATGCCCACTACCGGGCGCCCGCCGTGCTGGCCTTTTGCGACAAGGTGGCCATGGTGCTGGACACCGAGGTGGACGCCGCCTACCCGGCGCGATGGATCGGCAAGGTGCAGGTGCGCACCAGCGACGGCCGACGGCTGTCGGCCCGGGTGGACGAGCCCAAGGGCGACCCCGGCAATACGCTGAGCCGGCCCGAGCTCGAAGACAAAGCGCAGCGCCTGGCCGCCTACCGGGGCGGCGCCACCGAGGCCGAGATGCGCGGCGTGATCGCCAGCGTCTGGGCGCTGGCAGCTGCGCCGCTTGTACCGGTGTTTTTGCCGGCCTTGTGATCGGCTTTTTTGGCATGACCGCCCGCGTGGGGTGGCCGGGCGGTCTGCCGGGCAGACCCGCCGCACCGTAGTGCACTACCGCAGCAAGCCCTCACCGGTGCACAGCGCGCGGCTGGCGGCCGTCACCTCCTCGAAGCGCTGCACCGCCAGCGCCAACTGGGCGGCGGCCAGGCTGCCGGCCTCGCGGCTGAGCAGCGCGGCGGCGTCGGCCAGCGCCGGCAGGCCCAGGTTCAGCGCCGCACCCTTGACGGTGTGGGCGCTGCGCCGCAGCGCGTCGGTGTCGGCGTCGCGCATCGATTCGCGCATGCGCCGCGCGGCGTCATCGGCCTGGCTGAAGAAGCCGGCGTACAGCGCAGGCACTTGCGCGCTGCCCATCAGGCCGAGCACGCTGTCCACGGTGGCGCGGTCCAGCAGGCCGGGGCTGGCGCCCGGCGCCGGCTGCAGCAGCGGCCGCAGCCCGCTTGGCGCCACGCCGGCGGCGTCGCCAAAGCGCCGCACCAGCAGCGCCTGCAGGGTGTCCAGGCTCAGCGGCTTGGTCAGCACCTCGGCCACGCCGGCGGCCAGGCAGCGCTGCTGGGTGTCGGCAAACACATCGGCGGTGAGCGCCACCACGCACACCTGGCCGGCCGGCCCGGCCAGGTTGCGGATGGCCTGGGTGGCGGCCACACCGTCCATCACCGGCATGTGCACGTCCATCAGCACCAGATCAAACTCGTCCGGCGCGCTGGCCGGTGCGGCAGCGCTGGCATCGGCGGTTGCGGCGGCGGTTGCGGCGGCCAGCGGCGCGGCGGCGGCCGATGGCGCCGAGCGCGTTGAAATCGCCGCTGCCGCACCGTCGGCCGGGGCCGCCGGTGCGGCGTCGGTGTGCGGCCCGTGCAACGGCGCCGTCTCGTCCGGGGGCTGCATCGCGCGCAGCGCCTCCAGGCCGTTTTCAACCAGCCGCACCCGGTGGCCCAGACGCGCCAGCAGCGCCGCCAGATAAAGCCGGTTGACGGGGTGGTCTTCGGCCACCAGCACATGTAGGGGGCGCGCCGCACCGGGGTGGCGCCCCTGGGCCGCCAAATGGGGCGCCAGGTGACTGGTGTTTGGCGCCCCGGTCACCGGCTGCAGCGGGCAGCGGAAGCTGAACACGCTGCCCGCGTCGGGCGTGCTGCGCACGACGATCTCACCGCCCATCAGCCGGGCCAGGTTGCGCGAGATGGCCAGGCCCAGGCCGGTGCCGCTCTGGCGCCAGGCGCGTGCGTCGTCGGCGCGGCTGTGCCGCCGGAACAGCCGCGCCACGGTGTCGCCGTCCATGCCGATGCCGCTGTCCGACACGCTGAACTCCAGCTCGGCCAGGCTGCCGGCGCCCGCCATCAGGCGCTGGCAGTGCAGTAGCACCACCCCGCTCTCAGAGAACTTGATGGCGTTGGCCACCAGGTTGAACAGCACCTGGCGCACGCGGGTGGCATCGAGCAAGGCCAGCGGGCCCAGCGTCGGGTCGATCTGCACCTGCAAGCCCAACCCCTTGGCGGCGGCGGCCGGTTGCAGCAGGGCCCGCACCTCGTGCAGCAGCGCCACCAGGTTGACGGCCACCGGCGCCAAGGTGAGCGAGCCGGCGTCGAGCTTGCTCAGGTCGAGGATGTCGTCCAGCAGGCGCCGCAGGTGCTGGGCCGATTCATCGGCGGTGCGCAGCCACTCGGTGGCGCGCGCGTCGCGTGGCGCGTCGCGCACCAGCGCCAGCATGCCCAGCAGGCCGTGCAGCGGCGTGCGCAGCTCGTGGCTCATGTCGGCCAGGAACTCACTTTTGGCGTCGCTGGCGGCCTCGGCCTCGATGCGGGCATCGCGCAACTGGTCGGCCAGCTGGGCCAGGCGGTGGCGGCGCGCCTCCAGCTTGCGCACCTGGCGCAGCGTGGTGGACGCAAACAGCACCACCATCGCCACCAGAAACCCGGTCAGCGCCAGGCCGATGCGGTTGTGGTCGCGCACCTGCTGCTGGCGCTCGGTGACTTGCTCGGCCACCCGGTGCGATGCCTCCAGCATCATCTGGTGGATCGGCTGGTCCAGCGCCTCCAGCGCGGCCAGCAAGGCCTGCGCGGCCTGGGCGCTGAGGGGGCTGCGCGGCTCACTGCCCAGGTACAGATCGGCGCGCCGGGTGAAGCCGTCGATCTCGCGCATCACCGCCGCGTGGCCGTTGCCGTGGCTGATCAGGCGCCGGGCGCGGTCGCTGCCCAGCAGCGACACCCGGCTGACAAAGATGTCATAGCGCAGCTGCAGCGCGGCGCTGCCGGGCAGGTCGGCGTCTTTGCGCAGTTGCTCGCGCAGCCGCAGGTATTCGGTCTCCATCTGCTGCAGGCTGAGCACCAGGTAATCGTCTTGGGACTGCACCGTCAGGTTCAGCAGCGTGTACTGGCGCGCCTGCACAAACGCCGCCGCCAGCAAGGTGGCCAGCAGCAGCAGGCCGATCAGGCCGAACCAGGGCGACAGCCGCTGCGGGCCGACGTCGGCGGCCAGGTCGTCGGCGGCGACTTGCCCGGGCAGCGGGGCCTTGCTCATTGCACCTCGATCGCCTTCAACTGCCAGGCGCAGCGGCTGAAGTACAGCGCATTGCGCAGCGCCGTGTGCTGGTCGAAGGGGTAGATGATGAACAGCGGGCCTTTGTCGCGCACCGGCATCGGCTTGTCGTCCAGCAAGCGGGCCAGCAGCAGGTCGTAGCGCTGGGCATCGTCGAACGGGATGTCCACCCGGTAGTCATTGAGAGCCAGCACCCGCAGCAGGCGGCCCTGGCTGCCGGCAGCGGCCAGCACATCGCGCAGCAGCGGGCCGCTGAACTTGCGCGCCTGTGCATACCAGGGCGTGCGGGTGCTGAAGCCGGCCTGCGGCAACTGCGCCAGCATGGCCATGTCAAACAGCGCGGCGGTGCCCCGGTTGGGCTCACGCACCCGGCCTGTGACGGTGAGCACCACCGGCCCGTCGGGTGCTTCCAGGGCCGATGCCCTGAGCGGCGCTGCCAGCGGCAGGGCGGCGAGTGCAAACAAGCAACGACGGTGCATCGAGACGACGACTCCGAAACTGCAAACCGGAATGGTAACTGCCGGCCCAGCCCCGGCCGGCCCGGCGCCGGCTGGGTGCACCGAGGCTGTTTCACGGCGCCAGCGGCGCGGCGCTGGCCATCAGCGCGGTGTACCGGCGCTGCATCTCGTCGGGGCTCAAGGCTTCGATCTCGTGGCCCAGCAGCCACTGGTGGCCAAACGGATCGCGCACCCGGGCGCCGCGCTCGCCGTAGAACTGGTCGGTGGGCGCCATCTCCAAGACCGCGCCCGCTGCCACCGCGCGCGCCGCCCAGGCGTCGCAGTTGTCGACATGGAAGTGCACCGACGCGCCCAGCGTGTGCGCGCCGTCGGGCGCCAGCAGGCCGTACTCGGGGAAGGCCTCGCTGAGCATCAGCACCATCGGGCCGATCTGCAACTCGGCATGGCCGATGCGGCCGGACGGCTCGGTGAGCCGGAAGCGCTCAACCGCGCCGAAGGCCTGGGCGTAGAACACGATGGCCCGCGCCGCGCCGATGACGCGCAGGTACGGGAAGGCCTGGTGCAGTTGAGGAACCTGGGCACCCTGGGCACCCTGGGGAACCTGACTGCCTTGATGGGCGTTGCTCACGGGATGGGCACCTCGTGTCGGGGTGGGCTCAAAAACCCGAGCCCGGCGTTTGCAGAAAAGCCAGCTCGTCGTCGCTGCTGGCCCGGCCGAGCAGGGCATTGCGGTGCGGAAACCGGCCAAAGCGGGCCACGATGTCGTGGTGGCGCTGGGCCCAATCCACCAGGCCGGCCAGTGCCGGCTCGTCTTGCGCCAGTTGCTGGAACAGTTGCACCGACGTGCGCTGGTGCGACAAGTCCTCGGCATGCTCAAACGGCAGGTAGACAAATTGCCGCTGCACGCCTGTCAAGGCCCGGTCGCGTCCGGTAGCCACCAGCGCCCGGGCGATGTGCAGCGCCTGCGCATCACCGGCAAAGGCCCGCGCCGTGCCCCGAAAGTGGTTGCGGGTGAACTGGTCCAGCACCAGCAACCGCGCCAGCGCCGGCAGCGCCTGCAGCGGCTGGGTGATCCAGTCGCGCGTGACATCGCTGTCATCGGCGCGCAGCGCCGCCTCGATCAGCGGGCCGAAGCGGCGGCCGACCTCGGCGTCAAACGCCGCGTCTTTGCGGAACCACGCCTCGCGGGTGAGCCCGTGGCCGGGGCCATCCGCCGGGCCAAACCAGAAATCCAGCAGGTCGAGGGCAGTGGTGTGCATCGTGGGCGATCAGAGTGGCAGGTCCAGCAAATCCTGGGTTTCAGGGTGGCGCAGCATGTAGGCCCGCACATAGCTGCACACCGGCCGCACCCGCCAGCCGAGTGCGCGCAGCTGCGCCAGCACCTGCTGCACCAGCGCGGCGGCCAGGCCCCGGCCTTGCAGGGCGGCCGGCACCTCGGTATGCAGGATGTGCGCCACGCCGGCCACCAGCCGGTAGTCCAGCACGCAGCGGTGGCCTTCGACAACGGCCTGGAAGCGGCCGGCGGCGCGGTCATGGGTGACGAGCAGGTCGGTCATGGCGGGGCGGGGCGGGTGGCGGCGCGGTTGGCGGCGTGGGTGGCGGGGATGATGGTGGCGCGGATGGCGGCGCGGGTGGTCGGATCAAGCGATGTTTTCGCGCGGCCGCCGGGCCAGCCCAACCGGCCGATCATCGCGCCAGTTGCTGCCACAAAAAAGCAAATTCAAGCGCCAGCATGTCGGCCTTCTGGCGGTTGTCGGCGGCCCCGGCATGGCCGCCTTCGGTGTTCTCGTAGTACAGCGGCGCATGGCCTTGCTCGATCATGCGGGCCGCCATCTTGCGGGCATGGCCGGGGTGCACCCGGTCGTCGCGGGTAGAGGTGGTGAACAGCACCTTGGGCAGGGCGCTGCCGGGCTGCACGTTCTGGTACGGGCTGTAGCGGGCGATCCAGGCCCATTCGGCGGGCTGGTCGGGGTCACCGTACTCGGCCATCCATGACGCACCGGCCAGCAGCCGGTGGTAGCGCTGCATGTCGAGCAGCGGCACCTGGCAGACCACGGCCTTGAACAGCTCGGGGCGCTGCAGCATCACCGCGCCCACCAGCAGGCCGCCATTGCTGCCGCCCTGCATGCCCAGGTGCCGGGCGCTGGTCACTTTGCTGGCGATCAGATCCTCGGCCACGGCGGCAAAGTCATCGTAGCTGCGCTGTTTGTGCGCCTTGACCGCCGCCTGGTGCCAGGCCGGGCCGTACTCACCGCCGCCGCGGATGTTGGCCACCACCCGCACGCCGCCGTGCGCATGCCAGGCGGTGCCAAAAGCAGCCGAGTAGCCGGGTTTGAGAGAAATCTCAAAGCCGCCGTAGCCGTACAACAGGGTCGGGTTCAGGCCGTCGGCCACCGCGCCCTTCGGCCAGACGATGAAGTAGGGCACGCGGGTGCCGTCGTTGGAGCGGGCAAAACGCTGCTCTACCCGCAATCCGCTGGCGTCAAAAAAAGCCGGCAGGGATTTGAGCGTGGCCAGGCTGTCGTCGCCGGTGTTGCCCAGCAGCAGCGAGTCGGGGGTGCCGAAATCGGTGTAGCTGAGCAAAAAAGCCTCGGCCAGCGGGTCAGCGGTGGCGCGTTCGGGGTCGTGCAGCGCGCCCGCCACCAGCGTGCCGGGGGCCGGCGTCTTGATCTCACGCCCCACCCAGGCGCCGCCGTCGGGCCGCCAGGCCTCCAGCTTGCCGGCCACGTTGTCCAGCAGGTTCACCAGCACCTGGCTGCGCGTGGTGCTGTAGCCGGCCAGTGACCGGGTGGCGCTGGGCGTGAACAGCGCTTGCAACGGCGGCATCGCGCCGCTGGGCGTGGCCAGCACCGCGTCGGCATCGCCCACCAGCAGTGAGCCGCCGGGCCAGCGGGTGCTGCCCACGGCCCAGTCGCTGCGCAAGCGCAGCAGCGCCCGCCCGCGCCAGAAGCTGATCGTGGCATCGTCGGGCAGGTGGATCTTTTGCAGCGTGTTTTCCAGCGTTTTTTCCAGCGTTCCGCCGCGCAGGATGAACTGCTCATGGCGGTAAAAATCCGTCGCCCGGCTGAACAC
>JANMKO010000821.1:0-2794 GCA_031372085.1 Betaproteobacteria bacterium | reverse complement strand
AAATCGTGCTCGATTTCAAAGGGATACCGATTCAGAAGTCAGGGAATTGACAAGCAACGCGATACGGTCCGAAAAATGATGATAACGGTTGCAACATGGCATGCGAATGTCAGCAAACCCGCTATTGCCCCGTAGATTGAGGGATTGGCGCCAAGAGGCGGCACGCTTCATTCGGTATCGGCAGCGGCCGGTGCGGCTGTAGCGATCAGACCCGCCAGCGTGGCCAAAGAATCGGCTTGGTATAGCGGTTTATCGTGACGAATGCGCAACAAACGCGGAAATCGCAGCGCAATGCCGCTTTTGTGGCGCGGGCTGCGGGCAATGCCCTCGAACCCCAGCTCGAATACCAAACTGGGCCGCACGCTGCGCACCGGGCCGAATTTCTCCAGTGTGGTGGCGCGGATGACCTTGTCAACCGCCTTGAATTCTTCATCGGTCAGGCCGGAATAGGCTTTGGCAAAGGCCAGCAATTGCAGGGCGCCGGGCTGGGCCGGCTCGCGTCGCGCGATGGCCGCGACCACCGCGTCGGCCTCGGCCGCATCGGCCGGTGGCCGGCTCCAGACGGCAAAGGTGTAGTCGGTGTACAGCCCGGCGCGGCGGCCGTGGCCGGCCTGGGCGTAGATCAGCACGCCGTCCACGGTGTACGGCGCGATCTTCCACTTCCACCACACACCGCCCGATTTGGTGCGGCCGCTGCCGTAGGCCGCGTCGCGGTGTTTGAGCATCAGGCCCTCCACGCCGCGCTGCCGGCTCTCGCTGCGGCGCCGCGCCAGCGCGGGCCAATCAGCGGCCTGCACCAGCGGTGACATCCGCAACGCTGAGCCAGCCAGCAGCGCCTCCAGTTGCGCGCGGCGCTGGTGCTGGGGCTGGGCGCGTTGGTCTTGCCCGGCCAGCGCCAGCAGGTCGTAGGCGATGAACTGCACCGGTGCGTCAGCCAGCAGCTTGCGGCTGACGGTCTTGCGGTTCAGCCGCTGTTGCAGCAGGTTGAAAGGTGCCGGCGCGGCGTTGATCCACACCACCAACTCGCCGTCCAGCACCGTGCCGTCGGGCAGGCTTTGCGCCAGCGCCACCACCTCTGGGAAGCGCTCGGTGACCAGCTCTTCGCCACGCGACCAGAGCCAGACCTGGCCGGCGGCGCGCACGATCTGGGCCCGGATGCCGTCGTACTTCCATTCGGCCAGCCAGTGCTGCACCGGGCCGAGCTGGGCCTCGAAATCGGGCTCGGCGGCGGTTGCGGGTATTTCCAGCGCATGGGCCAGAAAAAACGGGTACGGCTGGCCCGTCATCTCGACCGGCACGCCGCTGTCGGGCGCCAGCAGGGCGCGCAGACGGTCGGCGCTGGGCAGCGTGCGGGCATCTGTCCAGCCCATCAGGCGCTGGGCCATCAGCTTGGCGTCCAGCCCGGCATGGCGGGCCAGGGCGCGCTGTACCAGCAGCCGGCTGACGCCGACCCGAAAGCCGCCGCCGATCAGCTTGGTGAGCAAGAACCGCTCATCGGGTGGCAGCTCGTCCCACCAGCCGCGCAGCGCCTGGGCTTGCACCTCGGGCGCGGCACCGCGCAGTGGCAGCAGGCGCTCTGTCAGCCACGCTGCCAGGCCCAGATCACTGTGGCGGGTGGGCGGTGGCAGCACATGGGCGATGGTCTCGGCCAGGTCGCCTGCGGCCTGGTAGCTGGCGTCGAACAGCCAATCCGGGATGCCGGCCACGGCGGTGGCCTCGGCCCGCAGCAGCGCGGTGGGCACGGTCTGGCGCGGTTTGCCGCCGGCCAGGAAGTAGACGGCCCAGGCCGCATCGGCCGCATCGGCCTGGGCCAGGTAGCGCTGCAAGGCCGCCACCTTGGCGTCGGTGGCGGTGCTGGCGTCCAGCTCGGCGTAGAGGGCGGCAAAGCGGCGCATCAGCAGTCGGGCTCGGCGGTGGAGGCGGCGGCGGATTCGGTGGATTCGGCGGATTTATCGGGTGCGGCGGGCGGCGGGCTGCGGCCGTCGCTATCGCCGCCCTCGGCGCCGTACTCGGTGCGGAACGAGCCCGCCTGCAAACCGCGTTCTCGCAGCCAGCGCACCATCACCGCCTCTTGGCCGTGGGTGACGATCACCCGCTCGGCGCCGGTGGCGGCAATCGCGCGCTGCAGGCCGGGCCAGTCGGCATGGTCACTGAGCACAAAACCCCGGTCCACACCCTGGCGTCGGCGGGCGCCGCGCATCTGCATCCAGCCGCTGGCAAATCCGTCGCTGAAGTCGCCCAGCTTGCGCGCCCAGGCGCTGGCATGCACAGCGGGCGGCGCGATCACCAACGCACCCGCCAGTTGTTTTTTGTCGGGCAGATCGCCCAGCGTGGTGGTCTCGGGCAGCGCCACGCCGGCCGCCCGGTAGGCGGCGTTGAGCGGGGCCACCGCACCGTGCACCACGATGGGGCCGATGCTGGCATCCACCCCGGCCAGCAGCCGCTGCGCCTTGCCAAAGCTGTAGGCCAGCAGCAGGCTGGGCCGGCCGGCGGCGGCGTTGGCTTGCCACCAGGTGTTGATCTGGGCAAACACCTCGGCTTGGGGCTGCCAGCGGTAGACGGGTAAGCCGAAGGTGGACTCGGTGATGAAGCAGTCGCAGCGCACCGGCTCGAACGGCGCACAAGTGGGGTTGCGCTCATCGATGGCCGACAGGTAGTAATCCCCCGACGCCACCCACACCCGGCCGGCGTGCTCAAGCCGCACCTGGGCCGAGCCCAGCACATGGCCAGCCGGGTGCAGGCTGAT
This sequence comes from Betaproteobacteria bacterium, assembly GCA_031372085.1. Taxonomy (GTDB): domain Bacteria; phylum Pseudomonadota; class Gammaproteobacteria; order Burkholderiales; family Burkholderiaceae_C; genus Pseudaquabacterium. The sequence continues at coordinate 48 of JANMKO010000821.1, read as the reverse complement.
GGTCACGCCGTGGTGCTGCACCCGCTCACCGTACGCCAGCCCTTGCAG
>JANMKO010000812.1:0-2803 GCA_031372085.1 Betaproteobacteria bacterium | reverse complement strand
GGCACGCCCAGGTTGCTGGCGTGGATGTGCAGCGGGTGCGGCACGCCCAGCTCACGCAGCGCCCGGGCCAGCGTGTGCAGCACCTGGCGCGGCGTGACTTGCCAGTGCCCATGCGGCTCGTTGACATCGAGCTTGCGCTGGTTGAACTTGAAGGCCGAGATGCCACCCGGGTTGACGATCTTCACGCCCAGCGCCTTGCTGGCGTGCATCGTCCAGGCGGTGTAGTCGCGCAGCAAGGCGTAATTGCGGCCGGCCGGGCCGCCCTCGGCCAGCAGTTGCAAGAACAGCTCGTCGTTGCCCAACATCACGTAGGCGCCGTGGTCGAGGATCGGCGTGTCGCCCATTTCCATGTGCGCATGGCGGGCGTTGCTGGGCACCATCGCCGGCTCAAAGGCCGCCGTGTAGCCCATCTCCACGTAGCGGTAGCCGGTGGCCAGCGTGCCGGGGCTGCAGGTGCCGCAACTGGCGAGCTGGCGCGCGGCGTCGGCCCGCCCGGGCGGCGAGACAGGCAGCGGGATCGGGTTGGGCCCGTCGCGGTGGTCTTCGGTCATCAGCAGCCGGGCCAGGTTGACCTTGCCGCCGCCGATGTGGGTGTGCAGATCAATGCCGCCGGCCATCAGCACGCAGCCACTGGCGTCGATTTCCTGGTCGACCGGGGCGCGGGGGTCGAGCGCGGCAATGCGGCCGTCTTGCACGCACAGATCACGCACCGCACCGCTGCCGGGGTGGGCCGGATCGACAACGCGGCCGCCACGCAGGCGCAGGCTGGGGCCGCTCATCGTGGGCCCGCCGGGGCTTGCGCCGGGGTTTGTGCCGGGTTTCGCGCCGGGGTTTGCGCCGCGATTTGCGCGGGGCTCTGTGCCGGGGTATGCGCCGGGTTTCGCGCCGGGTTGTCGGATTGACGCAGCCGGCCCAGCAGGCCATCCAGCAAGCCGGCCAGCGGCGGCAGGCCGGTGAGGCCGAGGCCCGGCACGGGCCGCAGCGGCAGCAGCACCGCGCCATCGGTGCGGAACAGGTCACCAGCGCTGTGGATGCCCGGCGTGGCCACGGGGATGAACACGGTGTCGTGGCCGGCGCTGGCGGCCGGGCGGGGCTGGGCCCGCAGCGCCCGGCCCAGCGCCGGCGGGCCAAAGACGATGCGCGGGCAGGCAGCGGGCGGCGGCAGCAGATCGGCATCAAAGCAAGACACCCACAGCAGCGCATCCACCGCGCCAGCGGCCAGCAGGCGCGCGGCATCAAAGGCCAGCGGTTGGTGGTCCAGCCCCAGCGGGCTGCGCCGGCTGCGCAGCGGCAGGCCCGAGAGCCAGGTGAACACCTGGTTGACGGTGGCCTCGCCCTCACCGCCGCCCAGCCACAGTGCGGCGGCGCGGGTGTGCAGGTTCAGCCGCTCGACGATGCGGTGCACCGCCTCGACCACCAACGCGCCGTGGCGCGGCAGCGCGGCGGGTGCGCCGACGATCACGCTGTAGCGGGCACCGCGCAGGGCCTGCGCCAGCGCCACCAGCGCGGGCGGTGGATGGAGGATCTCGCGCTGCGCCACCAGGGCCGCCAGCAGGGCCAGTGTCTGGTGCAGATCACCGTGCAGCGGCAGCACCTGCAAGGCCACGCCGGGCGCGTTGACCAGCCGCGACAGCAGGGCTTGATCGGCTTGATCGGCGGGGCTGGCCGGATCGGCCGCGCCCAGCACCACCACCTGGCGTGGGCCGGGCGCGGCCGCGCTGCGGGCCGCCGGGCCGATTTCAATGTCGGCATGGCGTGGCGGCAGCACGCAGCGCTCAAAAAACAGCGGCGCGGCGTCGGCAAACACGCCGCCGATGCACAGCACCAGATCGGCCCGGGTGCGCAGTTCGGCCAGCGTGGTGGTGAAGCCACCGCTGTCTTGCAGCGCCCGCTGGGCCTCGGTGAGCGCCTGGCCAGCCGCGCTGTCGCTGATGGCGCCGGTGGCCTCACTCAGCCGGTATAGCGCCCGGGCGCCGGCCACGTCGGTGCCCAGGCCGCCCAGCAGCGGCTGGCGGCTGGCTTGCAGGATGTTGGCGGCGGCCTGCAACGCGGCGTCCAGCGTGGCCGGCTGGCCGTTGACGGTGGCGCCAGCGTCGGCGGGCAGCGCCAGCAGGCGGCCCAGGCGCTGGGTGGCGCGGGCGCAGTCGGCGCCAAGCAGGCGCGGTGGCGCATCGGTGGACGGTGCGGCTGACGGTGCGGCGGACAGTGCGGCGGACGGGATGGTGAATTGGCCGGCCGGCGGGTTGGTGAACGGGTTGGTGGACGGGTTGGTGGACGGGTTGGTGGACGGGTTGGTGGACGGGTCGGCGGACGGGTCGGCTGACGGTGCGATGGCCAGCGCCACGCCCAGGTGCTCACACAGCAGCGGGCAAAAAGGGCAGACCCACGGCCCCGTGGGCGGGGCGGGCCGGGCGGCTGCGGTGGCGGTCATGTGGGCGGGGGACGCAAGCGATGTGCCATCGGCTGCGGCCAGGCCTGGGCTTGTGCCAGCGCCACGCAATGCCACGCCACACCGCGCCACGCCCAACAACGCCACCCCCAACGCCACCGCGCGCCGCCGGTCACCGTCGTTGTCGGCCGGCCAGAAGTGCCACAGAGTGTGGCGATTTCAGCGGCGGCGCGGGCGGCGGTGTTCAGCCGCACGCCAAAGCGGGCCGACACGCCCTGCCAGCGGCGGTGGCACGAATCGTGATGCAACTGCGGCCATGTCTGCCACTGTCCGCCCCGGGCACCCCGCCCAAACAACCGCCCGGCCGCGCACCTGGGCACCCGCCCGGCTCCGGGCCCAGGGGTGCACCTTGGC
>JANMKO010000743.1:0-5831 GCA_031372085.1 Betaproteobacteria bacterium | reverse complement strand
CAGCAGCGTGCTGTGGTGGCCTGACAGCGGCGCCACCACCAGCACGGTGGGCTGGTTTTTCATCTTGTCCAGCACGGCCGGGTTGTCAGAGAACCGCTTGAAGCGCAGCAGCCGGCAAAACGGTTTGGTGATCGGCACCTGCTCTTGCACCGCCACCTCCACCCCGTCCACCAGCGCGCCACGAATGTCGAATTGGGGTTTCTCGTAATCCTTGGCCAGCCGGTGCATCAAATCCAGGCCGGCCGATATGCGCTGCGCCATCGGCGTGTGCGTAAACGGCGACAGCGGGTGGTTGTACAGCTTGGCCGACGCGCTGGCGAACTCAGAAAACGGCGCCATCAGCGCGCGTTGGGTTTCATACAGCTGGTACAACATGGGCGGGTCTCCGAAAGGTGGGCAGATCGTCAGTCCGCGAGCTGCATCTTGAGATGGCAGCGCTGACCGGCGCCTGACATCCGCGATAAAAATTGTGCAGTGCAGCAATTATGGACCCAACGCAGCCATCTTGCACGCCGTTGGGCGTTTCTGCGGCCCGAGAAGCAGGTGCGTTGGCCCGCAGATCGGGCCTTCCGCCCGAGTGGAGGCAATGCATGCCCGCCCCGGCCGTCACGCTGCCAGCCGCAGGGCCAGCCCATCACGGTTGCTGACACACCTGGCCAATGGCCGCCACCACCGCATCGATGTTGCGGGTGTTCAGCGCGGCCACGCAGATGCGGCCGGTGTCCACGCCGTAGATCGCAAACTCATCGCGCAGCCGGTCCATCTGCGGCTTGCTCAGGCCCGAGTAGCTGAACATGCCGCGCTGCCGGGTGATGAAGCTGAAGTCTTGCGCCACGCCGGCGGCCTGCAATTTGTCTTGCAACAGCGCCCGCATCTGCTTGATGCGCCGCCGCATGCCAGCCAGCTCGTCCTCCCACATCGTGCGCAGCGCCGGGTTGTCCAGCACCATCGTCACCACTTGCGCGCCGTGCGTGGGCGGGTTGCTGTAATTGGTGCGGATGGTGATCTTCAACTGCGACAGCACCCGCGCCGCGTCATCGGCGCTGCTGCACACCACGCTGAGCGCGCCCACCCGCTCACCGTAGAGCGAAAAGCTCTTTGAGAACGAGGTGGCGACGAAAAAATCGAGCCCCGAGGCCAGAAACTGCTGCACCACCGCGCCGTCCTCGGCAATGCCGTCGCCAAAGCCCTGGTAGGCCATGTCAAGAAACGGCACCAGCTGCCGGGCCTGCAGCACCTCGATCACCTGGCCCCACTGCGCCGGTGAAATGTCGTAGCCGGTGGGGTTGTGGCAGCAGGCATGCAGCACCACGATGCTGCCGGCAGCCGCAGCGCCCAGGTCGGCCAGCATGGCATCAAAGCGCACCCCGCGGTTGGCCGCGTCGTAATAGGCATAGCTGCGCACCGCGAAGCCGGCGTTGGTAAACAGCGCGCGGTGGTTCTCCCAGCTGGGGTCGCTGATCAGCACGGTGGCGCCGGGGTTGAGTTTCTTCAAGAAATCGGCGCCCAATTTGAGCCCGCCGGTGCCACCCAGCGCCTGCACGGTGGCCACTCGGCCGGCCAGCAGCACGGGGGCGTCGGCGCCAAACACCAGGCGTTGCACGGCCTTGTCGTAGGCGGCGATGCCGTCGATCGGCAGGTAGCCGCGTGGCTTGGCGGCATCGTTGAGCTGCTGCTCGGCGGCCCTGACACAGGCCAGCAGCGGCAGTTTGCCCGCATCGTCAAAGTACACCCCGACGCCGAGATTGACTTTGTGCGCCCGGGCATCGGCGCCAAATTGCTCATTCAGGCCCAGGATCGGGTCGCGCGGGGCCAGTTCGACGGCGGCAAAAAGCGTCATTTGAAGCAAGTCCTGTCTGGTTATTGGCAGTAGAAACAAGGCGGCGGGGCGGGCATGCCGGCAACAAACCGGCGCCTGCGCTAACCTGTCGGGTTGCTTGCAGCGCGGCTGAGTGGCCGGGCGCAGGCTGCCAGTTTAGTGCCAACAGGCCATGCATTCAGGGAGCCCCGATGTCGTCAATCACCGCGCTGCAAGCCGCCACCGCCCCGTCCACCGCGCCGTCCACGCTGCGAGAAGTGGCCGCTGACAGCGTTGTCGAGCGCCCCGCTGAGGGCGTGTTCGTCAACTTCCCCGGTTCGCCGTTCCAGTTGTTTCAACCCTACCCACCGGCCGGTGACCAGCCCACCGCCATCGACCAATTGGTGGAGGGCGTGGGCGACGGCCTGGCCTACCAGACCCTGCTGGGCGTCACCGGCTCAGGTAAAACCTTCACGATGGCCAATGTGATTGCCCGCCTGGGCCGGCCGGCCATCGTGTTTGCACCCAACAAGACGCTGGCCGCGCAGTTGTATGCCGAGTTCAGAGAATTCTTCCCCAAAAACGCGGTGGAATACTTCGTCAGTTACTACGATTATTACCAGCCAGAGGCCTATGTGCCACAGCGGGATTTGTTCATCGAGAAAGATTCTTCGATCAATGAGCATATCGAGCAAATGCGCTTGTCGGCCACCAAAAGTGTGCTGGAGCGGCGCGACACGGTGATTGTGGCGTCCGTCAGCGCAATTTACGGCATCGGCAAGCCCGAAGATTATTCACAGATGCGCTTCATCGTGCGCGTGGGCGACAAGATCGGCCAGCGTGACGTGATTGCGCAATTGATTCGCATGCAATACAGCCGCAACGATGTGGATTTTGCGCGCGGCAGCTTTCGGGTGCGCGGCGATACCATCGACATCTTCCCGGCCGAGCACAGTGAGCTGGCGGTGCGGCTGGAGCTGTTTGATGACGAAGTCGAGGGCCTCAGCCTGCTTGACCCGCTGACCGGCAAAATCCGCCAAAAAGTACCGCGCTTCACCATCTATCCCAAAAGCCACTACGTCACGCCGCGTGAGCGGGTGCTGGCGGCGGTAGAAACCATCAAGATCGAGCTGCGTGAGCGGGTGGCGCAGTTTGTGGCCGGCGGCAAGCTGGTAGAGGCGCAGCGGCTGGAGCAACGCACCCGGTTTGACCTTGAAATGATGCAGGAGGTGGGCCACTGCAAAGGCATCGAGAATTACAGCCGGCATTTGTCCGGCGGCAAACCGGGCGATCCACCGTCCACCCTGGTGGATTATCTGCCGCCCGACGCCATCATGTTCTTTGATGAAAGCCATGTGCTGATCGGCCAGTTTGGCGGCATGTACAACGGCGACAAGGCACGCAAATCCACGCTGGTGGAATATGGTTTCAGGCTGCCCAGCGCGCTCGATAACCGGCCGCTGAAGTTTGAGGAGTTCGAGGGCAAAATCCGCCAGACGGTATTTGTCTCGGCCACCCCCGCAGCCTATGAGCAGGCGCACGCCGGTGCGGTGGTTGAGCAATTGGTGCGGCCCACCGGCCTGGTCGATCCGATGGTCGAGGTGCGGCCCGCCACCCACCAGGTGGACGATGTGCTGCAAGAAATCCGTGACCGGGCCGTCATCCATGAGCGGGTGCTGATCACCACGCTGACCAAGCGCATGGCCGAGCAACTGACCGATTACCTGACTGACAACGGCGTCAAGGTGCGCTATCTGCACTCGGATATTGATACCGTGGAGCGGGTGGAGATATTGCGGGATTTGCGGCTGGGCGTGTTTGACGTGCTGGTGGGCATCAACCTGCTGCGCGAGGGGCTGGACATTCCCGAGGTGAGTTTGGTGGCCATTCTGGACGCCGACAAAGAGGGATTCTTGCGATCTGAGCGCAGCCTGATCCAAACCATTGGCCGCGCCGCCCGCCACGTCAACGGCCGCGCCATCCTGTATGCCGACAAGATCACTGAATCGATGAAAAAAGCCATCGGCGAGACCGAGCGCCGGCGCGACAAGCAGATTGCCCACAACCTGGTGATGGGCATCACGCCGCGCAGCGTGATCAAAGAGGTCAAAGAGCTGATCGACGGTGTGATCAGCGCGCAAGACGACAAAAGCAAGGTGCACGGCCTGATCGAGGCCGCCGAGATCGAGGCCTTGAGCGAGAAAGACCTGGCCAAGCGCATCAAATTGCTTGAAAAGCAGATGCTCGACCATGCCAGGAACCTGGAGTTTGAAAAGGCCGCCCGGGTGCGTGACCAACTGGCACTGCTGCGTGAACAGGCTTTTGGTGCGGCCGGGCATGACAGCAACGTGGTGCCGCTGGTCAGCGGTGCGGCGGCTGGGCGTTGAGCAAAAAATCGCTCCGCTATCCTGCGCGCCCATGATCAAGCAGTGGTTCAACCGCCGGCCGCCGGCCCGCTTGCAGGTGTTGATGGTGTGCATGGGCAACATCTGCCGTTCACCGATGGCTGAGGGTGTGCTGCGCCGAAAATTGGCGCAAGCCGGGCTGGGCGATCAGGTGGCGGTTGATTCAGCCGGCACCCACGGTTTCCATCGCGGCGCAGCGGCGGATCCGCGCGCCGTGGCGCAAGCCGCGCTGCGCGGCTACCCGATCGCCGGCCTCAAATCCCGGCCGGTGCTGGCGGCGGATTTCAGCCGCTTCGACCTGCTGCTGGCGATGGACCACGACAACCTGGCCACGTTGCAAGCGCGCTGCCCGCCGGCCGAACAGCACCGCCTGCAACTGCTGCTGCCGTATGCCCATCCGCCGGGCCACACCGACGAAGTGCCTGACCCGTACTACGGCAGCGTGGCCGGGTTCGACCTGGCGCTCGACCTGATCGAGCCCGCTTGCGACGGCGTGGTGCTGGCGCTGCAGCGCAGACTGGCCAGTTCGCCTTGAGCACTGCCCAGTCGCAAGGCCGACTGAATCAGTCGGACTCTGCTATAGTTGACTGCATCAGTCGGGTACAGGCCAGCGCGTCGCTCAATCCATCGGCGCAGCCGCCCCAGCCAACAGGAGTAACACCAATGCGTTTGACCACCAAAGGCCGTTTTGCCGTCACCGCGATGATCGATCTGGCGCTGCGCTCGAACAACGGGCCGGTGGCGCTGGCGGCGATCAGCCAGCGCCAGCAAATCTCGCTGTCGTATCTGGAGCAGTTGTTTGGCAAACTGCGCCGCCATGAATTGGTTGAAAGCACGCGCGGTCCGGGCGGCGGTTATTCACTCGGCCGCAAAAGTGATTTGATCACTGTGGCCGACATCATCGTCGCGGTCGATGAGCCGATTGACGCCACCGGCTGTGCCGGCCGTGAAAACTGCATGGGCGACGATGCCGGGCGCTGCATGACGCATGATCTGTGGGCCAGCTTGAACCAGAAGATGATCGAGTTTCTGGATTCGATCTCGCTGAAGAAACTGGTGGAAGACCAATTGGCCAGAGGCGTGTCGATCGAAGAATCGCCGATCAAGCGGGCGATTTCGTCGGTGCCGGTGGTCAAGCCGATCAAGATCACCGCACCCAACTCGGTGTTTGCGCTTGGTTTGGCAATGTCCAAATAAAACATTTTTAAAACTGCTGTCGATTCAAAAACCATGACCCCGCACTTCCCCATTTACCTTGACTACGGCGCCACCACGCCAGTAGACCCACGTGTTGTTGATGCCATGATCCCGTGGCTGGGCCAGCACTTTGGCAACCCGGCGTCGCGCAGCCATGCCTGGGGCTGGGAGGCCGAGGCGGTGGTTGAGAAATCGCGTGAGCAGGTGGCCGCGCTGATCAACGCCGACCCGCGTGAAATCGTCTGGACCAGCGGCACGACCGAGTCGATCAACCTCGCGCTCAAAGGCGCGGCGCAGTTTTACAAAAGCCGCGGCAAGCACATCATCACCATCAAGACCGAGCACAAGGCCACGCTCGACACAGTGCGTGAGCTGGAGCGGCAGGGCTTTGACGCCACTTACCTGGATGTGCAGGAAAACGGTCTGATTGA
>JANMKO010000727.1:0-2197 GCA_031372085.1 Betaproteobacteria bacterium | reverse complement strand
GCTGCGCGCCACCAACACCGGCGCCACCGCCGTGATCGACCACCGGGGCGTGGTGACGGCCGCGCTGCCCGCCTTCACCCGGGGCGTGCTGACGGCCACGGTGCAGGGCCGCCAGGGGCTGACGCCGTTTGCGCGCTGGTCAGCGGCAGCGGGGCTGTGGCCGTTGTGGGCGCTGGCCGCGCTGGGTTTGGCCTGGCCCGCCAGCTGGGTTGGGCGGGTGGGGGCCCAGTAAACTCGCCGGCTCGATTGGCATGCCGCAAACACGCTGCAAAGCCCAGGCAACCTCTCCCAGCAGCCCGCCATGCTCACCTTCCAGCAACTGATTCTTCGCCTGCAAGACTACTGGGCCGGCCAGGGCTGCGCTTTGCTGCAACCGTATGACATGGAAGTGGGCGCCGGCACCAGCCACACCGCCACGTTTTTGCGCGCCCTGGGCCCCGAGCCGTGGCAGGCCGCTTATGTGCAGCCCAGCCGCCGGCCCAAAGACGGCCGTTACGGCAACAACCCCAACCGCTTGCAGCACTATTACCAATACCAGGTGGTGCTCAAACCCGCGCCGGCCAACATCCTGGATCTCTACCTCGGCTCATTGCAGGCGCTGGGGTTTGATCTGACGCAAAACGATGTGCGGTTTGTCGAAGACGACTGGGAGAACCCCACGCTCGGCTGCTGGGGCCTGGGCTGGGAGGTCTGGCTGAACGGCATGGAGGTGACCCAGTTCACCTACTTTCAGCAGGTGGGCGGCATCGATTGCAAGCCGATCACCGGTGAGATCACCTACGGCCTGGAGCGGCTGGCGATGTACATCCAGGGCAAGGAGAGCATTTTTGATCTGGTCTACACCGAGGGGCTGACTTACGGCGATGTCTTCCACCAAAACGAGCTGGAGCAAAGCGCTTACAACTTTGAGCACAGCGATGTTGATTTTTTGCTGTCGGCGTTTGCGGCGCATGAGCGCCAATCCGCGCACCTGATGGCCCAGCAACTGGCGCTGCCGGCTTACGAGCAATTGCTCAAGGCCGGCCACGCTTTCAATTTGCTGGACGCGCGGGGCGCCATCAGCGTCACCGAGCGCGCGGCCTACATCGGCCGCATCCGCAACCTGGCGCGCGCCGTGGCGCAAAGTTATCTGGACAGTCGGGCCCGGCTGGGCTTTCCGATGGCGCCCCGGGGCTGGGCCGACGCGGTGACGGCGCAGATCGCATTGACCGCCACCGCCAAGAAGGCGGCCTGAAATGAGCAGGCCCGTGAGCAGCCCCGTCACCCCCCCCGTCACCACCCCCGCGCCTGCCACGGTGCACAACCTGCTGGTCGAGCTGCTGGTCGAAGAGCTGCCGCCCAAGGCGCTGAACAAGCTGGGCCAGGCGTTTGGCGCCGGTCTGCTGGCGTCGCTCCAGGCCCAGGGCCTGGCCGCTGCCGACGCGGTGTTGACCCCCTTTGCCTCGCCACGCCGGCTGGCGGCGCGCATCAGCGCCGTGGCCAGCCAGGCCGCTGACCGCCAGGTGCAGCACAAGCTGATGCCGGCCAGCGTGGCGCTGGACGCCACCGGCCAGCCCACCCCGGCACTGCGCAAAAAGCTGGCCGCACTGGGTGCCGGGCCCGACGCGCTGGCGCAGATCAAGCGCCTGCCCGACGGCAAGGTCGAGGTGCTGTTTCTTGCCAGCACCGTGCCCGGCGCCACGCTGGCCGACGGCTTGCAAAAAGCGCTGGCCGACACGCTGGCCGGGCTGCCGATCCCCAAGCGCATGGGCTACCAGCTCAGCGACGGCTGGACCACCGTGCACTTTGTGCGCCCGGCGCACGGCCTGGTGGCGCTGCACGGCGACCAGGTGGTGCCCGTCTCGGTGCTGGGTTTGCAAGCTGGCCGCAGCACCCAGGGCCACCGGTTTGAGGCGGCGATCAACCCAGTGCAACTCCAGCATGCCGACCACTACGCCGCCCAATTGGCGGAAGAGGGCGCGGTGATCGCCAGTTTCGAGGCCCGCCGAAACGACATCAGCCGCCAACTGGCGGCGCTGGCGGCCACCGCCGGTGCCGGCCTGCAGCCGATTGACGATGCGGCGCTGCTCGATGAGGTCACCGGCCTGGTTGAGCGCGCCCATGTGCTGCTGTGCCAGTTTGAGCCGGCGTTTTTGGCCGTGCCGCCCGAGTGCCTGATCTTGACGATGAAGGCCAACCAGAAATACTTTCCGCTGCT
>JANMKO010000718.1:0-1636 GCA_031372085.1 Betaproteobacteria bacterium | reverse complement strand
ATCACTGAGCACATAGCCGCCTTTGGCGATGTCGGTGCGCTGGCTGGCCGCCGCCGCAATCGGCAGGGCCTGGCGCGACAGCACCAGCGCGCTGGGCCCGTCGCGGCGCTGCAGCGCCTGCACCCAGGCCACCGCCGTCTCCAGTGCGTCGGCCGGGCGCCACACGTCCAGCCCCGGGATCAGCCGCAACGACGCCACGTGCTCGACCGGCTGGTGCGTCGGCCCGTCCTCACCCAGGCCGATGGAATCATGGGTGAAGACGTGGATCACCCGCTGCGCCATCAGCGCGGCCATGCGGATGGCGTTGCGGCTGTAGTCGCTGAAGGTCAGGAAGGTGCCGCCAAACGGCAGCAGGCCGCCGTGCAGCGCGATGCCGTTCATGATCGCGGCCATGCCGAACTCACGCACGCCGTAGCTCAGGTAATTGCCGGTGCGGTGCGGGCCGGCGGGGGTGCAGCCGGCAAAGTGGGTGAGGTTGGAGCCGGTCAGGTCGGCCGAGCCGCCCAACACCTCGGGCAGCAGCGGTGCCAGCGCGTCCAGCGCCAGTTGCGATGCGCGGCGGGTGGCCACCGGCTGGGTGGCCGCCGCAGCCAACGCGGTGACAGCCGCATCGGCCCGGGCCGCCCAATCGGCCGGCAAATCGTTTTGCATGCGGCGGGAAAATTCAGCCGCCAGCGCCGGGTGCGCGGCCTGGTAGCGCGCCAGCAGCGCGGCCCAATCACGCTGGCGGGCGGCGCCGGTCTCGGCCTGGTCCCACGCGGCGCGCAAATCATCGGGCACCTCAAACGGCGGCGCCGTCCAGCCCAGGTGTTGGCGCAGCGCGGCCACGCCGGCCGCGCCCAGCGGGGCGCCGTGCACGTCGGCCGTGCCCTCCAGCCCGGCCGCGCCTTTGCCGATGGTGGTGCGGCAGACGATCAGCGTGGGCTGGCCGCTGGCCGGGTTGGCGCCGGCTTGCGCCATCGCGGCATCAAGCGCCAGCACGTCATGGCCGTCAATCGGGCCGATCACCTGCCAGCCGCAGGCACGGAAGCGGGCCGGCGTGTCGTCGGCAAACCATTGATCGACCGCACCGTCGATGCTGATCTGGTTGTCGTCGTACAGCGCCGTCAATTTGCCCAGGCCCAGCGTGCCGGCCAGCGAGAGGGCCTCTTGGCTGATGCCCTCCATCAGGCAGCCGTCACCCATGAACACCCACGTGCGGTGATCGACCAGCGGCAGGCCGTCGCGGTTGAACTGCGCCGCCAGCGTGCGCTCGGCCAGTGCCATGCCCACGGCATTGGCCAGGCCCTGGCCCAGCGGGCCGGTGGTGGTCTCGACACCCGGCGTCAGGTGCACCTCGGGGTGGCCCGGGGTTTTGCTGCCGAGCTGGCGAAAGCGCTTCAGCTCGGCCATCGGCAGGTTGTAGCCGGTCAGGTTCAACACCGCGTACAGCAGCATCGACGCATGGCCGTTGGACAGCACAAACCGGTCGCGGTCAGGCCACAGCGGGTCAGCCGGGTGGTGCTTCAAGTGGCGCGTCCACAGCACGGTGGCCATCTCGGCCATGCCCATCGGCGCGCCGGGGTGGCCGCTGTTGGCCTGCTGCACCGCATCGACGGCCAGCATGCGGATGGCGTCAGCCATGCGGCCGGCCAGG
>JANMKO010000700.1:0-8361 GCA_031372085.1 Betaproteobacteria bacterium | reverse complement strand
GAGCAGGCCAGCCGCGACGCCCTGCTGTCGCGCCTGACCACCCGCGAGGCGCAAGTGCTTGAGCGCATCGTCGCCGGCCGGCTGAACAAACAGATCGCCGATGACCTGGGCATCAGCATCAAGACGGTGGAGGCGCACCGCGCCAACATCATGGAAAAACTCAACGCCAACACCGTGGCCGACTTGTTGAAGATTGCGCTGGGCGCCAACAGCAACACCGCCAAAGCCTGAGCGGCGTTTGCAGCCACCGGCCGCTGCCCGCGCAGCGGCTTTTTGCTTTTTCTTGAGGGTTCGCCGCCCGATGCCGCACTGAAAACGCCCGCCATGCCTGCCCACCTGATCAGCGGCACCGCGCTGTCGCAGCACATCCGAGCCGACGTCGGCCGGCGCGCCGCCGCCCTCACCGCCCGGGGCACCACGCCGGGCCTGGCGGTGATCCTGGTGGGCGACGACCCAGCCTCGGCCGTGTACGTGCGCAACAAGGTCAAGGCCTGCCATGAGCACGGCCTGCACTCGGTGCTGGACCGCTACGACGCCAGCCTGCCCGAGGCCGAGCTGCTGGCCCGCATCCAGGCGCTGAACCACGACCCCGCCATCCACGGCATCCTGGTGCAGATGCCGCTGCCCCGCCATATCAACCCGCAGCGCGTGATCGAGACGATTGCCACCGCCAAGGACGTGGACGGTTATTCGGTGCAAAGCGCCGGTTATCTGATGGCCGGCCTGCCCGGGTTCCGCCCCTGCACGCCCTACGGCTGCATGAAGCTGATCGAATCCACCTGGGCCGATCTGCGCGGCAAGCATGCGGTGGTGATTGGCCGCAGCAACACCGTGGGCAAGCCGATGGCGCTGCTGCTGCTGCAGGCCAATGCCACCGTCACCATCTGCCACAGCAACACGCCCGACCTGGCGGTATTTACCCGCCAAGCCGATGTGGTGGTGGTGGCGGTGGGCCGGCGCCACACCCTCACCGCCGAGATGGTCAAACCCGGCGCCATCGTCATCGACGTGGGCATGAACCGGGTGCCTGAAGGCCAGCCCGGCGCCGGCAAGCTGTGCGGTGATGTCGATTTTGCCGCCGTGCGCGCCGTGGCCGGCTGGATCACCCCGGTGCCCGGTGGCGTCGGGCCGATGACCATCACCATGCTGCTGGTCAACACGCTTGAATCGGCCGAGCGCGCCGCCAAGTAACCGCCTTGCCGTTTTTTTTGCAGAAAGCCCGCCATGAGCGACATCACCCCCACCAGCAACCTGAGCAACCCACTGCTGGCAGCCGACGCCCTGCCCGGCTTTGCCGCCATCCGGCCCGAGCACATCACCCCGGCGCTGGATGTGCTGCTGCCGGCGGCCGATGCCGCGCTGGCGCTGGCCGTCAGCGCGCAGGTGCCCGCCGATTACCAGGCGCTGTCGGCGGCGCTGGATGTGCCACTGGAGCGCTTGTCGATGGCCTGGCAGGCGGTGGGCCATTTGAACGCCGTGGTCAACACGCCCGAGTTGCGCGAGGCCTACAACGCCAACCTGGGCCGGGTCACCGAGTTCCACACCCGGCTGGGCGCTGACGAGCGGCTGTACGCCAAATACAAGGCCGTGGCCAGCAGCCCGGCCGCTGCCGGCCTGAGCCCCGCCCGGCGCCAGGCACTGGCCCACGCGATGCGCGATTTTGTGCTGTCGGGGGCTGAGCTGACTGGCGACGCCAAGACCCGTTTTGCCGCCATCCAAGAGCGCAGCGCCGAGCTGGGCCAGCAGTTCAGCGAGCATGTGCTGGACGCCACCGACGGCTTCACCCTGCTGGCCACGCCGGCCCAAATGGCCGGCGTGCCCGACGACGTGTGCCAGCAAACCCGGGCTGCCGCCGCCGCGCTGGGCCTGGACGGCCACCAGCTGACGCTGCACATGCCGGTGTATTTGCCGGTGATGCAGTACGCCACGGATCAAAGCCTGCGTGCGCAGCTGTACCGCGCTTACGTCACCCGGGCCAGTGAGCTGGGCACGGCCGACCGCGACAACAGCCCGCTGATGGCCGAGCTGCTGCAACTGCGCGCTGAAGAAGCGGCGCTGCTGGGCCAGCCCAGCTACGGCCATCTGTCGCTGGTGCCCAAGATGGCCGAGTCACCCGACCAGGTGCTGGCTTTCTTGCGTGATCTGGCGGCCCGCGCCCGGCCGCATGCCGAGCGCGACCTGGCCGAGTTGCGCGCCTTTGCCGCCGAGCACCTGCAGCTGCCCGATCTGCAAGCCTGGGACCAGGCGTTTGCGGCTGAAAAACTGAAAGAGGCGCGCTTCGCCTTCAGCGAGCAGGCCGTGAAACAGTATTTCACCGAGCCCCGGGTGCTGGACGGGCTGTTCCACATCGTCGAGACGCTGTTTGATGTGCGCATCCGGGCCGATGAGGCCGAAGTCTGGCACCCCAGCGTGCGCTTTTTCCGCATCGAGCGGCCGGGCACGGGCGATGTAGCACCCGCGCTGGTGGGCCAGTTTTACCTCGACCCGTATGCCCGGCCCGGCAAGCGCCCCGGCGCCTGGATGGACGTGGTGCGCGGCCGCTGGCAGCGCCCCGACCGGCCGGCCGGTGCCGCCGCGCTGCAAACCCCGGTGGCGCACCTGGTGTGCAACTTTGCCGCGCCGGTGGGCCAGGTTGACGGCAAAGACCGGCCCGCCCTGCTCACCCACGACGACGTGATCACGCTGTTCCATGAGTTTGGCCACGGCCTGCACCACATGCTGACGCAGGTGGACGAGCTGGCGGTGTCGGGCATCTCGGGCGTGGAGTGGGACGCGGTAGAGCTGCCCAGCCAGTTCATGGAGAATTTTTGCTGGGAGTGGGACGTGCTGTCGCGGCTGAGCGCCCACGTGGACACCGGCCTGCCGCTGCCCCGTGATTTGTTTGACCGGATGGTGGCGGCGCGTAATTTTCAAAGCGGCCTGCAAACCCTGCGACAGGTGGAGTTTTCACTCTTCGACATGCGCATCCACACCGAGGCCGACGCGCCGGGCCGGCTGCAAGCACTGCTCGATGAGGTGCGGGCAGAGGTGAGCGTGAACACGCCACCGGCTTTCAACCGCTTCCAGCACACCTTCTCGCACATTTTTGCCGGCGGGTATTCAGCCGGTTATTACAGCTACAAATGGGCCGAGGTGCTGTCGGCGGATGCGTTTGAAGCCTTCGAGGAGCAAGGCGTGTTCAACCCCGAAGTGGGCCAGCGCTTCCGGCGTGAGATTCTCGAGGCCGGCGGCAGCCGGCCGGCCATGGACAGCTTCAAAGCCTTCCGCGGCCGTGAACCCCGTCTCGATGCGCTGCTGCGGCACCAGGGCATGGCTTGAGCCACAGCGCTGGGTGGGCTAGATTGCAGGCCATGATCCCGCACCGCGCTGTTTTCAGTACCTCCCTGCTGCTGGCCTTGCTGGCGGGCGTGGGCGGCGCCCAGGCCCAGTACAAGGTGGTGGGGCCGGACGGCAAGATCACCTACACCGACCGCCCGCCCACCCAAGGCGGCAGCCAGGTGCAGCCGCTGCGCCCGGGTGGCGGGCCGGCGGGCCCCATCACCCCGCCCGCCGGTGCGGCGCTGCCAGCCGAATTGCGGCCGGTGGTGGCGCGCTTTCCGGTGCTGCTGTACACCAGCGCCGACTGCGCGCCGTGTGATGCCGGCCGCAAGCTGCTGGTGGAGCGCGGTGTGCCTTTCAATGAGCGCACCGTGGGCAGCGACGACGACCTGGCCGCCCTGCAACGCCTGACTGCCGGCCGCACCGTGCCGGCGCTGACCGTGGGCGCGCAGGCGCTGCGGGGGTTTCAAGAGACCGATTGGCAGGGCACGCTCGACCTGGCCGGCTACCCGCGTGAATCGCGCCTGCCGCGCGGCTACCAGCCGGCCCCCGCCACGCCGGTGGTGGCACGCAGCACGGTGGATGTGGCCGGGCCGGTGGCGCGCGCGGTGGTTGAGCCGCCTGCGGCGGTGGCAGCACCTGCCGCATCGGGCATCCGGTTCTGAGGCCACCAGGCCGACGACCCGCATCGCCTGCCCGTCCTCCCAGGGCGGGTCAACAAAAGTGGCAACGCCACAGTTGCTTGAGACTGCCCGCCTGCCTGGCACGTCGCCGCAGGCGCTCTCACCCCTTCAGCCCGCCCTGGGTCAGGCCGCCCACCACGCGCTCTTGAAACAGCGCAATCAACAGCGCGATCGGCACGATGGCCACGATCAGCGCGGCCGAGATGATGGGCCACGGGAACGAGAACTCACCCTGGTACAGGCTGATGCCCACCGGCAAGGTGCGCATGCTGGCGCTGGCGTTCAGGCTCAAGGCCAGCAAAAACTCGTCCCAGGCGTTGACAAAGGCCAGGATGCCAGCCGTGAACACCCCCGGCGCCGACAGCGGCACGACCACCCGCCACAGCGCCCCCAGCCGGGTGCAGCCGTCGATCATCGCGGCGTTTTCAAGATCCTTCGGGATGGCCTGGAAAAAGCTCACCAGCACCAGCGTGCACACCGGCAGGTTGAGCACGGTGTACGGCAGCACCAGCGCGGTGGTGGTGTTGAGCAGGCCCAGGCTGCGCATCGTCTCGAAGATCGGCACCAGCAAGGTGACCAGCGGAAACATGCTGGACGCCACGATGGCCGTCAGGATCAATTGCCGGTGCTTCAAGTTCAACCGGGCGATGGCGTAGGCCGCGCCAGCTGACACCACCAGAGAGCACACAGTGGCCAGCAGCGCCACCCGCACGCTGTTGCCCAGGTACAGCAGCAGCGGCTGGTCGGCAAAGGCCTGCACATAGTTTTGCAGCGTGGGCTGGTGCGGCAGCCAGGTGATGGGCTTGGCCACCAGTTCGGCCTCGGTCTTGAGCGAGGTGAGCAAAATCCACAGCGCCGGAAAAAACCCGTTCACCACCACCACCGCCGCCGCCACCAGGCGCAGCAGGCGGGGCGACCAGGCCAGGTTCAGATCGGCGGCGGTCATTGTTTGCCCAGCTACCCGGCGTTGCGGCCGATGCGCCGCAAATACACCGCCGTGACGCCCAGCGACAGCACAAACATGAACACCGCCAAGGTGGAGCCATAGCCCACGTCCAGGTAATCGATGGTGGTCTTGTGGATCAGCATGGCCAGCGTCTCGGTGGCGTCACCCGGCCCGCCCTTGGTCATCGTGTAGGGGATGTCAAAGGTTTGCAGCGCGGTGATGGTGCGGAAGATCAGCGCCACGATGATCGACGGCATCAGCATCGGCAGCGTGATCTGGCAAAACTGCTGCCAGCGTGAGGCGCCGTCCACCTCGGCCGCCTCGTACAGCGATTTGGGGATCATCTGCAAGCCGGCCAGCAGGATCAGCGCCATGAAGGAGCTGGTCTTCCAGATGATGGCGCCGCAGATGGCGGCAAAGGCCAACGGCGGGCGCAGCAGCCACATCGTCGGTTCTTGCGCTGGCGAAGACCCGCCCACGCGGCGCAGCAGGTCATTGACCACGCCGTACTCGGTGTGGAAGAACCAGGCAAAAATCAGCCCGACGAATGACAACGGCAGCGCCCACGGCAGCAGCAGCGCCAGCCGCACCGGCCACTGGCGCTTGAACGGCAGGTTGGCCAGCAGCGCCAGGCCCAGGCCCAGCAGCAGCGCGCCGGGCACGGTGATCAGCGTGATCAGCACGGTATTGCGGGTGGCATTCCAGAACGCCGGGTCAGTAAGCACCAGGGCGTAGTTGTCCCAGCCCACAAACCGTGCCGCCGCATCCCCGCCGGACAGCCGCAGGTCAAAAAAGCTGTTCCACAGCAGCTTGCCGATCGGGAAGGCGACGATCAGCGCCAGCAGCAAAAACGCGGGCGACAGCAGCAAAAAGCCCAGCGTGCGCTCACTCGGGTCGCGCAGGCTCACGCCCCCTCCCCCTTGCAGGGGGAGGGTTGGGGAGGGGGTTGAGACGTACCCGACGCCGACGCCGACGCCGACGCCAACGCCGCCGAAATCACCTCAAACACGCCCGCCCTATTCCCCATCACCTCGTTGTTCCAAAACCGCAGCACCCGAAACCCCTGCCCCGCCAGCCAGGCATCGCGCACCGCATCGTGATCACCCTGTCCATGCTGGCCGCCGTCCACCTCGATGACCAAGTGCAAGTCTAGGCAAACAAAGTCCAGCACATACCGGCCCAGCGGATGCTGCCGGCGGAACTTTGCGCCCTTGAGTTGCTTGCTGCGCAGGCACTGCCACAGGCAGCGCTCAGCATCGGTGGGCGTGGACCGCAGCGCGCGGGAGAAAGCTTTGTGCTCGGGGTGGATGCGGCGCATGAGATTCGACCCCCTCCCTAACCCTCCCCCTGCCCGGGGGAGGGGACCAGAACGCGGGCGTTGTTTTGATGTTTCACCGCATCACCCGGCGCAGCCGGTTCTCGATTTCGTCCACCGCCTCGGCCGGCTTTTTGGTGCGGGCCAGCACGGCGCTGGTGGTCGTGCGCAGCACGTCGCTCACCTGGCCGTAATCGCGGCTCATCGGCCGGCTTTTGCCGGCCATCACCACCGCCGCCGCCTCTTTGAACCAGGGCACGTTTTTCAGCACCTCGGCGTCTTGGTAGACCGCCGGGTAGGTGGGCAGCAGCGCGCCCTGGGCTGCCAAAAACTGGCTGGCCTCGGGGGCGGCCAGGTATTTCAGCAGCTTGGCGGCTTCGGGCTTGTTTTTTGAGAACGTGCTCATCGCCCACTGCCAGCCGCCCACGCAGGTGGCGCTTTTGCCGCCCGGCATCGCCGGCAACGGCATCACGCCCACCTTGCCGGCCACGGTGGAATCCTTGTCGTCCTTGAACCGGTCCCAGGCCCAGCTCCAGTTGATGGCAAACACCACCTGGCCGGCCTTGAACTCATTGACGGTATCGGGCGTCTTGACCTCGGCCACGTTCTTCTTGATGACGCCGGCATCCACCATCGCCAGCCACTGGTTCAAGCCTTTGACGGCAGCGGGTTTGTCGAGCGTGAGCTTGCCCGCCGCATCGTTGAACTCTTTGCCCTGGCCCCAGTACGGCAGCAAGAAGGTGCAGACGGCCCCCTCGATGGGCGCGCCCTGGATGCTCAGGCCTTGCAGGTGGGGGTTGGCCTCGGCGGCCTGGATTTTTTTGGCCGCCACCGTCAGTTCGTCCCAGGTCCTGGGCTCGGCCACGCCGTGCTTGGCCAGCAAATCCTTGCGGTAGTACATGAACATCGCGTCGGCAAAGGCCGGCATCGCGGCAATCTTGCCGTTGATCACATTGCTGGTGGCATACACCGGCAAATAGGGTTTGAGGGCGATGGCCGGCTCACCGACGTAGGCGTTGAGCGGCTCCAGCCAGCCGGCGCCAAAGTATTGCGCCGGGTTGACGATGTCGATCATGTACAGATCGATCGCCGAATCCTTGGCATTGAGCACGGTGCTGAGGTACTGGCGCTGCAGCTCACTGGTGGCACCCCCCGTCTCGATGTCGATGCTGATGCCGGGGTGCTGCTTTTGGTAGGCGTCAAACAGCTTGCGCATCAGGTCAGGGCGCTGGTTGGTGCCGCCGGAGAAGACCCGCAGCTTGGTGGGTGCGGCGGTTTGGGTGGCGGTTTGGATGGCGGTTTGCGCCACCACGTTGGGGCCCCATGCCAACCCAGCCACCAGCGCGCCCGCCAACAGCCCGGCCCAGCCCATCGAATCACGGCGTTTCATCGCGGCCTCCTTTGCCGGCAGCGCTCACAAGGCCAGCCCGCTGTCGGTGTTGAACAAATGCATCTGGCCGGGCTGCAAGTGCAGGGTGCGGCGGCTGCCCGGGGCATCGCGAAACGACGCCGGACAGCGCGCCACCAGCTCGGCCGCGCCCACCGCAAACCGCACCAGCGTCTCGGCGCCCAGCGGCTCCAGCAGCAGCACCTGGGCATCGAGCGCGGCGCTGTCGTCGGCCTGGCGCTGTAACGCCAGGTTCTCGGGCCGCACGCCAAAGGTGAGCCAGGCCACACCGGCGGCCCGTGCGGCCAGCGCCGCTGGCAGTGCAAAGCGCACGCCACCCAGATCCAGCGCACCGGGCCCGCTCAGCGTGGCCGGCACCAGGTTCATCGGCGGTGCGCCGGTAAAGCCGGCGACAAACAGCGCTGCCGGCCGGTTGTAAACCGCATCGGGCGTGTCGTACTGCATCAGCCGGCCGGCCGACAGCACGGCGATGCGGTCGGCCAGCGTCATGGCCTCTACCTGGTCGTGGGTGACGTAAATGATGGTCGCACCCAGCCGCTGGTGCAGGCGTTTGATCTCGGTGCGCATCTCCTGGCGCAACTGGGCATCGAGGTTGGACAGCGGCTCGTCAAACAAAAACACCTTGGGCTGGCGCACGATGGCCCGGCCGATGGCCACGCGCTGGCGCTGGCCACCCGACAGCGCGGCCGGC
>JANMKO010000644.1:0-3463 GCA_031372085.1 Betaproteobacteria bacterium | reverse complement strand
GGCCTGGAGTTCAACCCCGGCGACAAGAGCCTGTGGTTCACCGACAACCAGACCGACGGCATGGGCGATCTGATCCCAGAAGGTGAAATCAACCGCGCCACCAAGGCCGGCCAGTTCTTTGGCTACCCGTGGAAGCAGGGCAAGACCCGCATCACCGATGAGGGCTACGACAAAGACCCGCTGCCCAACAACATCACCGACCCGCAGGTCTACACCGAGGCCCATGCGGCCGATCTGGGCCTGGCCTTCTACACCGGCAAGGCCTTCCCGGCCAAGTACCAGGGCGGGCTGTTCTCGGCCCAGCACGGCTCGTGGAACCGCACCACGCCGATCGGCGCGCGCATCCTGTTCACCAGCATGAAGGCCGACGGCACGGCCGACAAGACCGAGGTCTTTGCCGACGGCTGGCTGGATGCGGCCACCGGCCTGTACCGCGGCCGGCCGGTGGACGTGGCGATGATGAAAGACGGCTCGATGCTGATCAGCGACGACTTTGCCGGCGCGCTGTACCGCGTCAGCTACAGCGCGCCGTAAATGGCGGCCGCGTCTTTGCACCGCTGGGTGCACGCGGCGTTGGCCCTGGCCCTGGCCGCTGGCGGTGGCGCGGCTTGGGCCGATGCCATCGCCGATGGCCAGGCCAAGGCCCGGGCCTGCGCCGTGTGCCACGGCCCGCTGGGCATGGCGGTGGCGCCCGACACCCCCCACCTGGCCGGCCAGCCCGCCGGCTACCTGGTGCAGCAACTGCGGGCCTACCGCAGCGGCGCACGCAAGCACGAGGTGATGTCGGTGATGGCCAAGCCGCTGAGCGACGCCGACATCGATGCGCTGTCGGCCTGGTTTGCCGCGATCCGGGTTGAGGTGGCGGCGCCGCGCTGACCCCCGCCCCGGGGCTTTGCCGCCCCGGTGGCGGGGTATGCGCGCATTCCCCGCCAGCGGGGCAAACGCCACAATGCAGCACCGCAGGTGACATGCAAGCCCTGCGACTGCGCTGCTTTGTGGCAGCTCGGGCGCCAGCCCACCGGCGCCACGCCCGTTCGAGCCACCCACCATCCATTTTTTGACGTTTTCTGGAGACATCCGATGAAGTTCATCCCCACCACCCTGGCCGCTGTGGCGTTGGCCGCCAGCATGGCGTTTGCGCAGGCCGCTGACCCGATCAAGATCGGCGTGGCCGGCCCGTTCACCGGCGGCTCGTCGTCAATGGGGGTGAGCATGCGTGACGGCGTGCGCCTGGCCACCGACGAGATCAACAAGGCCGGCGGTGTGCTGGGCCGGCAGTTGCTGCTGGTCGAACGCGACGACGAGGCCAAAAACGAGCGCGGCGTGCAGATCGCCCAAGAGCTGATCAACAAAGAAAAAGTAGCCGCCACCGTGGGCTATATCAACACCGGGGTGGCGCTGGCGTCGCAGCGCTTCTACCAGGAAGCCAAGATTCCGGTGATGAACAACGTGGCCACCGGCTCACTCATCACCCACCAGTTTGACGACCAGCCGGCCAACTACATCTTTCGCAATTCGGCGCACGACAGCATTCAGGCGCCGATGATTGTTGAAGAAGCCGTCACCCGGCGCGGTTTCAAGAAGGTGGCAATCCTGGCCGACAGCACCAACTACGGCCAGCTGGGGCGTGAAGACCTCGAAAAATCCCTGGCCCTGAAAAGCATCAAGGCGGTGGCGGTGGAAAAGTTCAACATCAAGGATGTTGACATGACCGCCCAGCTGCTCAAAGCCAAAGAGGCCGGGGCCGAAGCTATCCTCACCTACGCCATCGGGCCCGAGCTGGCACAGATCGCCAACGGCATGACCAAGCTGGGCTGGAAGGTGCCGATGATCGGCAGCTGGACGCTGTCGATGGCCAACTTCATCGACAACGCCGGGCCGGGTGGTGAGGGCGCGCGCATGCCGCAAACCTTTATTCAAGAGCCCACCACGCCCAAGCGCCAGTCGTTCATCATCAATTACTTGAAGACCTTCAACCCCAAAAACGCCCGCATCGACTCGCCCGTCTCGGCCGCACAGGGCTATGACTCGGTGTACTTGCTGGCCGCCGCCATCAAGCAGGCCAACTCGACCGACGGCCCGGCCATCAAGGCCGCGCTCGAAGACCTGAAAGCCCCGGTAGAAGGCGTGGTGACCACCTACAACAAACCCTTCACCGCCAAAGACCATGACGCAATCACCGCCAACATCCCGGTGTTTGGTGAGGTGAAGGGCTCGCGCGTGGTTTACGCCTATCCGGATGACCTGAAAAAAGCGTCCGAGGTGCGGGTCAAAGATGTCAATGCCAAGGGCGCGCTGGCGGTCAAGAAGTAACCGCGCCAGCATTTGCAGGCAGCAGCAGCGCACCGGCGTCGCCCCATCGGGCCGGCACGGTGCGTTTTTTTGTGAGCACGGCACCCCGCCGCGCCAAACCCGACAGAGGTGCCCATGCAGATCCTCACCCAACTGGTGTTCAGCGGCATTGCGCTGGGCATGATTTACGCCGTCATCGCGTTTGGCTACCAGCTGACGTTTGCCACGTCTGACACCCTCAACTTTGGCCAGGGCGACGCGCTGATGCTGGGCGCGCTGGTGGGTTTGACGCTGGTGGGCCTGGGCGTCAACTACTGGTTGATGATCCCGCTGGTCTGCCTGTTCGGCATCCTGCAGGGCGCGCTGGTTGAGCGCATCGGCGTGCGCCCGGCCATCAAGATCAAAAGCGAGTTTGGCTGGATCATGTCCACCATCGCGCTGGGCATCATCTTCAAGAACGTGGCTGAGAATGTGTGGGGCCGGGATGATTTGAAGTTCCCGTCGCCGCTGCCCGAGTCCCCGATCAAGTTCTTGGGCGCCAATGTGCTGCCGATGGAGATTCTGGTGGTGGTGGGCGCGGTGGGCATGATGTTGGCGGTGGAGTTGTTCAACCGCCGGTCGATCTACGGCAAGGCGGTGGTGGCCACCTTCAATGATCGCGACGCGGCCAAGCTGATGGGCATCAACACCGGCTTGGTGATCACCTTCTCGTACGCGCTGTCGTCACTCACCGCCGCGTTTGCCGGCGTGCTGATCGCCCCGCTCACGCTCACCGGCGCGACGATGGGCGCCGTGCTGGGGCTCAAGGCATTTGCCGTGGCCATCATCGGCGGCTTGAACAGCGGCATGGGCATCATCGTCGGCGGCATCATCCTGGGCGTGGCCGAGACGACCACCGGTTTTTACCTGTCCACCGGCTACAAAGATGTGCCCGGCCTGGTGCTGCTGCTGGTGGTGCTGGCGGTCAAGCCGGCCGGCTTGTTCGGCAAGACGGCCATCAAGAAAGTCTGACGATGAACCGCCAAACCCTGTTGATCTCGATCATCACCATCACCCTGGTGGCCGGCCTGCCGCTGGCGGTGCACAACCCGTACTACATCCACCTGGTCGAGACCATCATGATCTACGCGATCGTGCTGTTCGGGCTCGACATCGTGGTGGGCTACACCGG
>JANMKO010000544.1:0-1920 GCA_031372085.1 Betaproteobacteria bacterium | reverse complement strand
TCACTCGGCGGCATGGTGTTGATGACGCGCTGGGCCAGGCTTTCGCCCAGGTTCAGCCGGGCCTGGTAGACCGAGATGCCGTCGATCACCGAATCAGGCCGGGCCAGGTAAACATACTCGAACATGCAGGGGTGCAGGCTGGGGTTGTCAGCGCACTGCTCGGCATGGATCTGGCCGGCAGTGTCGATGAACAGCGCCTCACCCGGCGCCACATCGCGCACCACCCGGTGGCCGGTGCCCTCCAGCGCCACCGTCTCGCTGGCCAGCATCACCGTTTTGCCACCGCCGTCGGCCGCCGGCAGATCGGCCTGGCCATACACCAGCGGCCGGATGCCGTAGGGATCCCGAAACGCCAGCAGGCCGTAGCCGGCGATCAGCGCGATCACCGCATACGAGCCACGGATGCGCTGGTGCACCGCCCGCACCGCGCGGAACACCAGCGCGGGCGTCAGCGGCACGTCGCGGCCGGCCAGCTCCATCTCGTGCGCCAGCACGTTGATCAGCACCTCGGTGTCGCTGCCGGTGTTGATGTGACGGCGGTCGATGTCGAACAGCTCTTTTTTCAGCGCCGGGGCATTCGTCAGATTGCCGTTGTGCACCAGCACGATGCCGTAGGGCGCGTTGACATAAAACGGTTGGGCTTCTTCTTCATTGAAGGCATTGCCGGCCGTCGGGTAGCGCACCTGCCCCAGGCCCACTGCGCCGGGCAGGGCCCGCATGTTGCGGGTGCGAAACACGTCTTTGACCATGCCGCGCGCCTTGTGCATGAAGCACTGCGTGCCCTGCATCGTGACGATGCCGGCGGCATCCTGCCCCCGGTGCTGCAACAGCAGCAGCGCGTCGTAAATCAACTGGTTGACCGGGGCTTTGGAGATCACGCCAACGATGCCGCACATGGTGGAAAGTCCTGGAGGCTGGGAAAAGAAGGCCAAGCAAACGCCGCGGAACCGGCTTGGCCGGGCCGCTGGCGTTGCCCCCTTGAGGGGGCGCGCGCAGCGCGTAGGGGGTGGGTCATGTGGGCAGGTGGCGCACCACCTCGGCTGGCAACATCGGTTTCAGGCCGCTGAGTGCGGCGACCAGCCAGGCCGCACCGTGTGAATCCTGCCACGCCAGCGATTGTCTGGCGGGCGTGAAAGCCACCAGCGTGGCCAGCACCAGCAGCAGCACCGCGCCGCGCAGTGCGCCAAACCCGGCGCCCAGCAGGCGGTCGATCACGGTCAACGGCGTGGCGCGGATCAGCCCGCGCAGCAGCCGGGCCAGCAGTGACCAGGCGACCAGCACGACCAAAAAAGTGACGACAAAGGCCGCGCCCTGCTGCAGGGCCGACCCCGGGCTGCCGATGGGCACATGGCCGGCCACCAGCGGCGCGTAAAGGTGGGCCGTGACATAGGCCACCACCCAGCCGACCAGCGACATCAGCTCAAACACCAGGCCGCGCCACAGGCCGATCAACACCGACAGGGCCAGGATGGCCAGCAAGGTGGCGTCCACCCAGCCGAGGTCGGTGAGCGGCGTCACAGCGTCAATATCGCCACCGGCAGGCCGGCGGCCTTGATGCGGGCGGCCGCTTTGTCGGCGTCGGCACGGCTGGCGAAGGGCCCGACACGCACGCGGGTGCGCTTGGCGCCGTCCACCTCCACCACCTGGGTGTAGGTTTTGAGGCCCAACTTTTCAAGCTTTTGCCGGGCATCGCCCAGCTTGGCCGGGTCAGCGTATGCGCCCACCTGCACCACCACCCGGGACACCGGTGCGCTGGCGGCGGCGTCGCCGTCCAGCAGGGCGCGGGCGCGCATGCCATCGTCAGCGGGTTTGGCTGCGTCGGGTTTGCTGGCAGCGGGTTTGGACGCGGCGGGCGGCGGCTTGGCGGCCAGCACGGCCACCGGTGCTGCTGGCAGCGGGGCCGGCGTGACTTTGGGTGCG
>JANMKO010000490.1:0-3275 GCA_031372085.1 Betaproteobacteria bacterium | reverse complement strand
CGCGCTTTGCGCAGCAAGCCGTCGATGGCCAGCACATAACCGTCGATGCCAAACCCCACCACGATGCCGGCAGCGGCCGGCGACAGGTACGAGTGGTGGCGAAAGGCCTCGCGCGCATGCACATTGCTGATGTGCACCTCGATCACCGGCACGCCGCTGCCCTTGATCGCATCGTGCAACGCCACGCTGCTGTGGCTGTAGGCCCCGGCGTTGAGCACCACGCCCGCCAACTCGCCGGCCTTGTGCTGCACGCCGGCGGCGTGAATCCAGTCGATCAGCACGCCCTCGTGGTTGCTTTGCCGGCATTCCACGCTGGCGCCACGCTCGGTGCCAGCGGCCTCGCACAGCGCCTGCACATCGGCCAGCGTGGCGTGGCCGTACACGGCGGGCTCACGTTGGCCCAGCAGGTTGAGGTTGGGGCCGTTCAAGACCAGGATGTTCATGGGCGGGTGCTTTCAACTGCAGTCGGTGCGCATCGGGGTTGAGCGGCGCAGCCACTGTCGCCCAGCCAGTGGCCCGGCGCGGGGGATGGTAGCGCGCAGGGCCAGGATGCCGGGCCGGCCCGGCCAGGGGCGCCGGCAGCCGGCCTGCGGCGCCCGCCAGCGCGGTCAGGTCTCCAGCAGCTCTTTTAAATGGCGGTCGATTTGGGCGCTGCAATCCGGGTCAGCGCCAAACAGCGCCAGGTGGCCGTCGATGCTTTTCAGCACCCGCAGTTCACTGCCGGGCACCATTTTTTGCTCACGCTCGCAGTCACTGGGCGGGAAGAACATGTCGTGGCTGATCGGCATCACAAACGTGGTGGCCTTGATGCGGCCGAGCGCAGCTTTCAGGTCACCGCCGGTGAGCCGGCTGACATCGCCGCGCTGCCATTTCCAGGCCATGCACAACAGGTTGTTCGGGTCCATCGGGCCGAAGTAGCCGTTCATGAAGTTGACGATGAAGTCGTCCATCGACGAGAACCCCAGCGCCGCCACCCGGCCCTGTTGGTAGAACTCGGTGCTCCAGCCCATCACCGCCCACAGCTTGGCGTGGCGCAGCAGGCCGGCGCGCACGTCGGCGGCCGTGCCGTACCAGCCGCCGGCCCAGCCCGGGTCACTGGTGATGGCCTCGGCCAGGGTCTCGGTGTACAGAAAATCATGCGGGGTGTTTTTGGCGGTGCCGGCAATCGGCGCGGCGCGCCGCACCATGTCGGGGTAGCGCACCGCCCACTCGTAAGTCTGCTGCGCACCCATCGACCCGCCGACCACCAGCGCCAGCTGCTCGATGCCGTATTTCTCGGTGACGAGTTTGTGCTGGGCCCGCACGTCGTCGCCGATGCGCACTTTGGGGAAGTGCGCCACGCCGCCCGGGAACGGCGTGTTGTGCGGTGAGGTGGACAGCCCGCTGCCGATCTGGTTGGCCACGATGATGAAGTATTTGTCGGGGTCGAGCGCCCGGCCTTGGCCGATGTAGACCTGCTCCATGATCTTGCTGGTGCCCGAATACCAGGTGGGCACCAGGATGGCGTTGTCTTTGGCCGCATTGAGCTTGCCAAAGGTGGCCACCGCCAACTGGCAGGCGCGCAGCGTGCCGCCCTCTTCCAGGTCGAGGTTGCCGATGTCGCACAGCTCAAACGGGCCGTGCGCTGCTTGGTTGTAGTACGGGTGGTCGGTCATGTTGCGGTTCCTTGTCAATCGGGTGGGTGGGTGCTGGACAGATTTTCAGGTCAGTGCAAAGCCGGCGTAGCCCTGGGCGGCCACCTCGTCGCACTTCTTGCGGTAGCCGCCCACGCCCTCCGGGCCCAGGTAGGGCAGGAAGCGCCGCGGTTTGCCGGGGATGTTGGCCCCCATGTACCAGGAGTTGGCGCCGGGCATCAGCGTCATGTTGACGATCTCGTCCACATGCGCGCTCCACTGCTCTTGCGCCTCGGCGGTGGCCTCGATGGTGGCCAGGCCGTGGCGGCGCAGGTGGGCGATGCAATCGGTCACCCATTCCACATGCTGCTCGATCGACACCGGCATGTTGGACAGCACCGACGGGCTTTGCGGGCCGGTGATGGTGAACAGGTTGGGGAAGCCGGCCACCGCCAGCCCCAGGTAAGCCTGCGGCCCGTCGTGCCACTCTTGCGCCAGTTGCCGCCCGCCCCGGCCCTGGATGCCCAGTTGCGTGAGCGGGCCGGTCATCGCATCAAAGCCGGTGGCAATGACGATGATGTCCAGCGCGTGGTCTTGGGTGCTGCCGTCGGCCGCGCGGGTGCGGATGCCGGTGGCGGTGATCTCTTGGATCGGCGTCTCGTTGACATCGACCAGCAGCACATTGGTCTTGTTGAAGGTCTCGTAATAGTTGGAATCGAGCGGCTGGCGCTTGGTGCCGTAGGCATAGCCTTTGGGCACCAGCTTTTCGGCCACCGCCGGGTCTTTGACGGTGGCGCGTATCTTGCGCCGGATGTAGTCAGCGCACAGCGCGTTGGACGCCTCGTTGAAGAACATGTCCTGGTAGTTGCCCAGCCAGAAGGCAAAGCCGCCGGCGTCCCACATCCGGTCGAACTCACGCTCGCGTTCCTCGGGCGTGGCGTCGAGCGCTGATTTGGGGATGAAGTAATGCTCTTGCCCAAAAAACGACGCGCGCGTGCGTTGGACCACGCCGTCGTAATCGGCTTTGCGGGCCTTCACCACGGCAGGGTCAACCTTGCCGTTGCGCGCCGGCACGCAAAAGTTGGCGGTGCGCTGGAACACCGTCAGGTGCTTGGCCTGCTGGGCGATCTCGGGGATGGCCTGCACGGCGGTGGCGCCGGTGCCGATCACGCCTACCCTTTTGCCGGTGAAGTCAACGCCGTCATGCGGCCACTGGCTGGTGTGGTAAGCGTGGCCGGTGAAGCTGTCCAGGCCCTTGAAGTTGGGCACGTTGGTGGCAGACAAGCTGCCCACGGCGGCCACCAGGTAGCGCGCGCTGATCACATCACCCTGGGCGGTGCGCACCGTCCAGCGCTGCGCGGCCTCGTCGTAGACGCAGGAGATGACCGACTTGCCAAACTCGATGTCGCGCAGCAGGTCAAAGCGCTGGGTGCAGTGCTCAAGGTAGCGCAGGATCTCGGGCTGCTCGGGGTAGCGCTCAGACCAGGTCCAGTCTTGCAGCAATTGCTTGTCGAAGGTGAAGCAGTAGATGTAGCAATCTGAATCACAGCGCGCGCCGGGGTAGCGGTTCCAGTACCAGGTGCCGCCCACGCCGTGGCCGCGCTCCAGCACCTTGACCTTCAGGCCCAGCGTGTCGCGCAGCGACTTCAACATGTACAGGCC
>JANMKO010000486.1:0-2253 GCA_031372085.1 Betaproteobacteria bacterium | reverse complement strand
AGCCCGCGCCGCTGGCGCGACATCTGGAGCGCCGGCCACAGCGTCTCGGGCGTGCGCTCGGTGCAGACGGTGCAGGCCCTGGTGGCCGAGGTGGCACAGGAGTTTCACGGCGCGCTGGGTTGAGCGCGGGGGTGAGGCGGGTGTGCGGCGGGTGTGCGGCGGGTGTGCGGCGCGTGTGCGGCGCGTGTGCGGCGCGAGTGAGGCGTGTGCGGCTGCATGTGCGGCTGCATGTGCGGCTGCATGCCACAGGTGAAAAAAGCGTCGGCGGCCGCTTGCGGCGGCATCCCGTCAAAACCCCGTTGTGCGATTTTGGCGCCCAGAGGCGGGTGTGGGGCGTGCCGCGACGGCGCTGCCCGCCTGCTTGCCCTTCTCGCACCGTCGGACAGACAATTCGGCCGGTTTTCGGCCCTTGCAGCAGCAGGGGCCAGCTCCTGTCGGGGCCGGCACGCCGCCGCACCGGCAGGGCGTGCGCCCCACGGCGGCGATGTGCCCGCTGCGGCCGCTGCCCCTGAATCCCGCACCCCCACCCATCCGAACGCGCCCGCCCCAACCATGCGACCCAGCCTTCAGCACCTGATCCAGGCGATACCCGGCGCGCTGCACTTCGCGTTGCGCACGCTCAAGGCGTTTCGCGCCAACCAGGGGTTGCTGCTGGCCGGCGCGGTGGCGTATTACGCGCTGCTGTCGATCGTGCCGCTGCTGATTCTGGTGGTGATCGCGTTGTCGCACTTCATTGAGCAGACCGCGCTGCTCAGCACCCTGGGCCGCTACCTGGAATGGCTGGTGCCCGGGCAATCGGGCGCGGTGGTGCACGAGCTGGCCAACTTTCTGGTGCACCGCGAGGTGCTGGGCTGGGTGCTGCTGGGCAGCATGCTGTTTTTCAGCTCACTCGCGTTCACCGTGCTGGAGAACGCGATGTCGGTGATCTTTTATCACCGGGTGGCAATCCGG
Organism: Betaproteobacteria bacterium; assembly: GCA_031372085.1. Classification (GTDB taxonomy): domain Bacteria; phylum Pseudomonadota; class Gammaproteobacteria; order Burkholderiales; family Burkholderiaceae_C; genus Pseudaquabacterium. The sequence continues at coordinate 1,302 of JANMKO010000486.1, read as the reverse complement.
CGCCGGCACTTCCTGATCTCGGCGGTGATTCCGTACATCTACATCCTGTGCCTGGGCGTGGGGCTGTTGATCGTCACGCTGGTGTCGGGCAGCCTGCAGGCGATCGGCCAGCAGCGCGTTGAGTTTCTCTGGCGCAGTTGGTCGCTGGTGGGCGTGTCGGGGCTGCTGCTGTACTTGCTGGGGCTGCTGGGTGAGGTTTTTGTGCTGACCTCGATCTACCTGGTGATGCCGGTCGGGCGGCCGACGTTCAAGGTGGCGCTGCTGGGCGCGGTGGCCGCCGCGCTGCTGTGGGAGGTGTCGCGGCGTGGGCTGATGTGGTACTTCGCCACGCTGTCGCAGATCGGCGTCGTCTACGGCTCACTGACCACCGCCATCGCCGTGCTGCTCAGTCTGGAGCTGGCGGCCGCATTGCTGCTGCTGGGGGCCCAGGTGATTTCGGAATACGAGCTGGTGCGGCGCGGTGCCGGCGACACGCCACCGCAGCCCTTCACCACCCGGGCGCCCGACAGCGCCTGAGTTGCCGCGCCGCCCCTTCGCAGGCGCCGGTCCGTGCGCAGGCACGGCCCGGCGTCCGGCTCAGGCTTGCTCAGGCCCCCGGCCGCTTCATCTGGCACGACGTGGGCTGGGCGCTGATGTACGCATCCCACACCGCCTCCGACCGGAAGCCGTAGCCAGTGCCCTCGGCGTCGTACTTCACGCCCTTCGTGCCCTGCTTGGCCCACACGCCCAAAAACAGCGGCGCCTCCAGTTGGTGGTCCGTCTTGCGCATCTCCACATCGCCCACCGGGCTTTTGTACTTCATGCCCTCCAGCGCAAACGCCACTTTCTTGGGCTCAGTGGATTTGGACTCGCGCATCGCCGTGCGCAGCATTTGCATGCTGTTCCAGTGCGCGGCGAAGATGAAATCCTCATTGGTTTTTTGCTTGTAGGCGACGTAAATCTTCTCCAGCTCGGGCGTGGGCGCGTTGTGGCCCCAGTTCCAGATCACCGCCACCTTGCCGTCGCCCCAGGCGCCCATCTGCTGCGGCGTGCCGGGGTTGTTGGCGTTCATCGTGAAGAAGTTGATGTTCAGCCCACTGTCCTTGGCGGCCTTGAACAGCAGCGTCAAATCACTGCCCCAGTTGGAGGTGATCACCGTGTCGGCGCCCGAGGCGCGGATCTTGGCGATGTGCGGCGCAAAGTCACGCACCTGGGCGATGGGGATGAAGTCATCGCCCACCAGTTGGATGTCGGGCCGCTTGCGCCCCAGGTACTCGCGTGCGGCCTTGCTCACCTGCTGGCCGTGGGTGTAGTTCTGGTTCA
>JANMKO010000485.1:0-7142 GCA_031372085.1 Betaproteobacteria bacterium | reverse complement strand
GGGTGGGGGTGCGGGATTCAGGGGCAGCGGCCGCAGCGGGCACATCGCCGCCGTGGGGCGCACGCCCTGCCGGTGCGGCGGCGTGCCGGCCCCGACAGGAGCTGGCCCCTGCTGCTGCATGGGCTGAAAACCGGCCGAATTGTCTGTCCGACGGTGCGAGAAGGGCAAGCAGGCGGGCAGCGCCGTCGCGGCACGCCCCACACCCGCCCCTGGGCGCCAAAATCGCACAACGGGGGTTTTGACGGGATGCCGCCGCAAGCGGCCGCCGGCGCCTTTTTCACCTCTGGCATGCAGCCGCACATCCAGCCGCACATGCAGCCGCACACGCCTCACTCGCGCCGCACCCCCGCCGCACACCCGCCGCACACCCGCGCTCAGCCCAGCGCGCCGTGAAACTCCTGTGCCACCTCGGCCACCAGGGCCTGCACCGTCTGCACCGAGCGCACGCCCGAGACGCTGTGGCCGGCGCTCCAGATGTCGCGCCAGCGGCGCGGGCTGTCGGCGGCGCCGCTGGCGTCGCGCGGCGCGCCGCCAAAAAGTTGCGCCGCGCTGGCCGGGCTCACGGTTTCGTCCAGCGTGGCGGGGTCGAGCCCGGCGCGCCGGATGGCCGGCGTCAACATGCTGGTGGGCAGGCCGGTGAAGGCGCGCGTCAGCAGCACGTCGTCGGCTGTCGATTCAACCAACATCGTGCGGTAGGCGGCGTCGGCCAGGCTCTCCCGGGTGGCGATGAAGCGTGTGCCCATGTAGGCCAGATCGGCGCCCAGCACCTGGGCGGCGCGCAAGGCCACGCCGTCGCTGATGCCGCCGGCCAGCACCAGCAGGCCGCCGTACTCGGCGCGCAGCGCCCGCACGAAGGCCAACGGGTTGAGCCAGCCGGTCTGGCCGCCGGCCCCGGCGCCCAGCAGCACCAGGCCGTCCACCCCGGCGGCAATGGCCTGGCGGGCGTGCTTGATCGTGGCCACGTCGGCCAGCACCAGGCAGCCCACGCCATGCAGCGCGGCCACGGCCGGCGCCGGAGAGCCCACGCTGGTGATCACCAGCTCCACCCGGTGCGCCACCAGGCAGGCCAGGTCATCGGCCAGCCGGGGTGACCGCATGATCAGGTTGGGGCAGCAGGGTGCGGCCTCGTCTGGCGCGGCCTCGTCTGGCGCGGCCATCAGCCGGGCGTGGATGTCGGTCAGCCACTGGTGCAACTGCGCGGTGCTGCGCGCGTTGGCGGTGGGAAACGCGCCGATCACGCCGTTGCGGCAGGCCGCCACCACCAGATCGACGCCCGAGACATGCAGCATCGGGGCGGCGATCAGCGGCAGGCGCAGCCGGCGGGCAATGCGGTCAGGCAGGCGCGGGGTGTGGGGCAGGGCCATGGGCGGGCTCGGTGGTCTTGCTGGGGTGGCGGGGGGCGAGGGCGGGATGGCAGGGCGGCGGGGCGGGGGCGGGGGCGGGATGGCAGGACGGCGGGGCGGCGGGCGTTGGCGTGCTGATGTCAGACCGGCAACAGCGTGGTTTGGCGCGTGGGCGCGTGGGCGTTGACCCGCCCGGCCGTGGCGGCCCCGGCGGCTACAGGCGCAACTCAAAATCCGCCTCGGCACGCACCTGGCCGTTGATGCGCAACTCGATGCGGTGCCGCCCGGCGTGGTAGCGCCGGGTGCTCACCGGCTGCAGTGAATGGTGTTTTTCAAGTTGCCGCCGCTCGCCGGGCGCCAACTCGATCACCCGGCCCTTGAACACTTTGGCGCTGCTGCCGCCCCGGGCGTTGACATGGTGCACCGCATAGTCGATGACCAGCTTTTGCGGTTGGCTGGCCTGGCTGTGCAGGTCGATCTGCAAGATCACCCGCTCACCCACCACCAGCCGGGATGCCGACAGCAGCAGCCTGCACTGGCCACAAAACGGCGTGCCCAGCCCCCAGGCCGCCAGCACCGCCGCATCACCTTGCTTGATCAGCGTGCGGCTGGCATGGCGCAGCAGGGCGGCGCGCTCGGCGCTGGCGCCGGGCAGGTGCACCGCCAGCCATTGCGCCACCCGGGCCGGGTGGTCTTTGGCGATGTCGTTCAGGTGGTTGGCCACGCTGCGCCGCACATAGCCCGACGCATCGTCCTGCAGGCGCAGCAGCAACGGCAGCGTGGGCGCCGGATCGACCACCAGCGCCTGCAAGCGCAAGCCCCTGGGCAGGCGCGGCCGGCTGCCCTCGCTGACCAGCCGGCGCACATGGGCGCTGGGGTCTTGCACCCAGCGTGCCAGCGTGGCAAAGCTGGTCTCGGGGTGGCGGATCAAAAACGGCCGGATCGCATACTCGGCCGTCAGGCGCTGGGTCATCGCATGCAGCGCTTGCAGGCCCCGTGCCGGCTGCGCTGGTGCGGCCAGCAAGGTGATGGCCTCGGTCAGCGGCCACACCGGCCAGCCGGCCAGGCCGGCCGCGCTGGTGCGCAGGCTGGCCAGGTCGTCGCCGGTACCAGCGGGGCCCAGGCTGGCCTCCAGCAGGCCGGCGGCGCGGTCTACATCGGCCGGCAAGGCGGCCACCAGCGCCTGGGCCACCTGCATCACCCGGGCTTTGAGTTCCAGCGTGTGCAGACCGGCCAGCGCCTGCTGGCTGAAGGCCCGCTGGTCAAAGCCCGGCCAGACGCGGTGCAGGTGGTGGCTGATCGCGTCCACCGCATCGGCGTTGATCAGGTTTTTGAACGGTTCTGCCATCGCGTCAGCATAGCCGGCGCCCGGGCCTGGCCACGGCGGGGCAGGGCGCGGTGCTGGCCGGCAGGCACCGCCAGGGCCCGGGCGGCGGCTTGGGCATGAAAATGCCGGTGGCTTGCCCCGCATCTGCGGCGTTTGGGCCGCCGCCCGCTGGCTAGCATGCTGCCCATGCCCTACTTGCGCCGCCATGCCGACGGATCGATCACCAGCCTGCACCTCCAGGCCGAGGCCGGCGCGGCTGAGTTTTTGCCCGACGACCATGCCGATGTGCAGCAGTTTGTCGGCCACGATCCGGCCGGTGATCCGTTTGTGCGCATGGACGCCGGCTTCATCCGGGTGCTTGAAGACCTGATCGATGTGCTGATCCGCGCCAAGGTGATGAACCTGACCGATCTGCCCATCGAAGCCCAGCGCAAGCTCAACTCCCGCAAAGACCGCCGGCAACCCACCGCCTTGAGCGAGTTGAATTTGCTGGGTGACGGCAGCGGGCTGGACGGTGTGTTTGCGGTGGCGCCAATGCGGTCAACCGAGACCTGACGCTGCCGCGTGGCGGGGCCCTGGCGCTGCCAGCCGCTGACCGTGGGCATGGACCGTGGGTGGGTCCAGCCCGACCGGCCAGCGCAGCACATGGCCGGTCTCGCGCTCGAAGCGGGCCAGGTTGTGCGCGGTGTCCATGGCCACCCGGTCGCGCCGGTGGTCGGTGTCGAACCAGGCCACTGCCTCGGTAGGCGGCACGCCACTGCCGGCAGCCGACATCGGCCGCGCCGGCCAGAACAGATACAACGGCGACACCGGCTGCGCAAGACGGGGCACACGCCGTCTGCAAGGCGCGTGCGCCCGCCCGCAGCCCGCCGGCCCGCGCCCGCGCCCGCTGGTAACCTGCGCGGTTGTTCAGCCCCCGCCCACAACCCCATGTTCACCGGCATTGTTCAAGGCGTGGCCCAGGTGGCCGCCCTCATTGATCGCCCCGGCCTGCGCAGCTTTGAGCTGGCTTTTCCGCCCGGCTTCGATGCCGGGCTGGCGGTGGGCGCCAGCGTGGCCTGCGACGGCGTCTGCCTCACCGTCACCCAATTGCCGGGCCCGGGCCGGGCCTGTTTTGATGTGATGCAGCAAAGCCTGGGCTTGAGCACGCTGGGCGCGCTGGCGCCGGGCAGCCGACTGAACGTTGAGCGCGCTGCGCGCGACGGCGCCGAGATCGGTGGCCACCCGATCAGCGGCCATGTCGATTGCCAGGGCACCGTGCTGGCGCTGCGCCAGCCCGAGAACAACCATGTGCTGCGCATCGGCGTGCCGGCCAGCCACATGCGCTATGTGTTTACCAGGGGCTATATCGCCCTCAACGGTGCCAGCCTGACGGTGGCCGAGGCCGACCGGCGGGCCGGCTGGTTCGAGGTCTGGCTGATCCCCGAGACGCTGCGCATGACCACCTTCGGCCAGTTGGCTGCGGGTGATGCCCTCAACATCGAGATCGAGCGCGGCACGCAAGTGGTGGTGGACACCGTGCGCGACGCGCTGGACGAGCGGCTGGGCCCGCTGCTGCCGGCGCTGGAGGCCTTGCTGGCGCAGCAGGGCGGCGCGGTGGATGCGCTGGGCGCGCCGCTGGGGCCACCGCGCCGATGAGCGCCCTGGCCCGGCGGGCCACTGCGGGCCATCGGGTGCCGGCGGGCAGCGCCCCGTGACAGCCCGCCGCCACGGTGGCACGATGGCGCAGGAGGTTCTCATTGGTCCTTGACCCGCGCCGCGCCGACAGCCCCCCGCCCGAGCCCCCGCCCGAGCCCAGGATCGATGCCGGCTATCGCCTGCTGTTTGACCGGAACCCCTGGCCGATGTGGGTTTACGACTGCCAGACGCTGGCGTTTCTGGCGGTCAACCAGGCGGCCGTGGCGGGCTACGGCTTCAGCGAGGCCGAGTTTCTGGCCATGCGCCTGCCCGATATCCGGCCGGCCAGTGACCACGCCGCGCTGCTGTCGTATTTGGCCACGCCGCTGCCGCAGCGCACGCTCAGCCGCCACTGGCGCCACCGCCGCCGCAACGGCGAGTTGTTCGATGTCGAGATCGTGTCCGAGATGATCGCCTTTGGCGGCCGGGACGCGCGCCTGGTGCTGGCCAAAGACATCACCCAGCACCTGCAAGCCGAAGCGGCGCTGCGCGACAGTGAGCGCCGCTACCGCCGCATCGTCGAGACCGCCACCGAGGGCATCTGGGGCATCGACGCGGCGGCGCTGACGACGTTTGTCAATCCAAAAATGGCGCAGATGCTGGGCTACGCGGTGGCCGAGATGACAGGCCGGTCGGTGACCGACTTCATGGACGAGCCGAGCATGGTGCTGGCCCAGCATTACCTTGGGCGGCGGCGCCAGGGCGTGGCCGAGCAGCATGACTTCAAGTTCCGGCGCAAGGACGGCAGTGATCTGTGGGCATCGCTGTCCGCCAACCCGCTGCTGGGCGACGACGGCGCCTATGCCGGCGCGTTGGCCATGGTCACCGACATCACCGACCGCAAGCGCATCGCGGCGCGCGATGCCAGCCGCGACCAGGTGCTGACGCTGATCGCCGCCGGCGCGCCGCTGGCCGACGTGCTGGGCGCCATCGCGCAGGGCATCGAGACCACCCACCCCGGCCTGCTGTGCACCGTGCTGCTGGACGCCAGCCGCCAGCACCTGCTGCTGGGCGCCACTGGCAGCGTGCCCGAGTTCTTCAACCAGGCGGTGCAACGGGTGCTGATCGGCCCGGTGGTGGGCAGCTTCGGCACGGCGGCCTGCACCGGCCAGCGTGTGATTTGTGACGACATCCAGGCCGATGGGCGCTGGCTGCCGCTGCACGACATGGCAGCCCGGGCCGGCCTGGCCTCGTGCTGGTCAGAGCCGATCTTGAGCCACGGTGGCGCGGTGCTGGGCACCTTCGGCGTCTACCAGCGTGTGGTGGCGCGGCCCACCGACGAGGCGCTGGCCGCAGTGGCCGAAGCCGCCCGCCTGGCGGCCATTGCCATCGAGCGCCAGCGCGCCGACGACGCGCTGCGCGAATCGCAGCGGATGGAGTCGCTGGGCACGCTGGCCGGCGGCATTGCGCATGACTTCAACAACATCCTCGGGGCGATGCTGGGCAACTTGGCGCTGGCCACGCAGGCCGACATCACGCCGCAAGACGCGGCGGCGCGGCTGGCCCAGGTGCGCCAATCGGCCTTGCGCGCGCGCCACCTGGTGCAGCAGATCCTGGTCTTCAGTCGGCGTCAGCCGCACCAGGCCGTGCCGCAGCCGCTGGCCCCGCTGATCGACGAGGCGGCGGCGCTGCTGCGCGCCACGCTGCCGGCCAGTGTGCGGTTGCAAACCCGGCTGACCGCCGAGCCGCTGTGGGCGGCGGTGGACGCGGTGCAGATCCAGCAGGTGCTCATCAACCTGTGCACCAATGCCTGGCATGCGATGGCCGGCGCGGCCGGCCAGATCGAGCTCGGGCTGGCGCGGGTGACGGCAGCGCCCGGCCCGGCGGCCGGACCGGCTGGGCCCGCACCGGTGGCGGGTGTGCCCGGCGCTGCCGGCGCGGCGCCCGGTGGCTGGGCCCACCTGTGGGTGCAGGACAACGGCCAGGGCATGGACGACGCGGTGCGGGCCCGCATCTTCGAGCCGTTTTTCACCACCAGGCCGGTGGGCAGCGGCAGCGGCCTGGGCTTGGCGGTGGTGCATGGCATCGTCAGCAAGCACCAGGGCCAGATCCTGGTGGACAGCGCGCCGCGCCGGGGGGCGACGTTTCACCTGTACTTTCCGGCCACCGACGCCGATGCGGCGCCGCCGGCCCAACCCGGCGCAGCCGATCCGGCGGGGGCATCGGCGCGGCCCGGTGCGGCTGACGACACTGCCAACAACGCCGCGAGCGCCAGCGTCGCGCCGCCGCTGCGCCACCTGCTGTGCGTGGACGACGATGCGGTGATCCTGCTCACCCACCAAGCCTTGCTGCAGGCCAGCGGCTTTTGCGTCACCAGCGTGGGCAGCGGGCGTGAGGCGCTGGCCGCGTTGCGGGCCGCACCCGACATCTTTCACCTGGTCGTGGCCGACTTCAACATGCCCGAGCTGTCAGGCATTGACGTGGCGCGTGAGATCCAGCGCAGCTGGCCGGGGCTGCCGGTGGTGATTTGCTCGGGCTACATCGACGCCAGCCTGCAGGCCCAGGCCGACGCCGTGGGCGTGCGCGCCCTGGTGCACAAAGAGTTCAGCGCCGAGACGCTGGTGGCCACCCTGCGGCGGCTGCTCGATGCGCCGGCGCCGTGACCGCGCCACGCGATGTGCAGTGGCAGGGTTCGATCAACCCGATGGCCGCTGATTTTGCTGCGCGGTCGGAGGCGGCGCAGTACGCAGGCCGCGCGGTGGCGGGCGACTGGTCCTGCCCCTTCAAGGCCGGCCGGGCGTGACCTTGTCGCCCATCGCCAGCCAGCGGGTGGCGCTGGTGGCCCGGCATCACTG
>JANMKO010000484.1:0-4255 GCA_031372085.1 Betaproteobacteria bacterium | reverse complement strand
GCAACAAAATCAACCCGCTTGATGCGCACATCGACGATCTCGATGCCGAAGGCCTTGGCCTCGTCCTTGAGCCGGTTCAGCACGTCCTGCATCACCTTGTCGCGCTCGGCGGCCAGCACACCGCGCACCGTGCGGCGGGTGATCTCCTCATTGAAGGCGGCCTGCACCACCGGGCTGAGCCGGCTTTCGACGTTGCGGATGTCGGTGCCGTTGTTGCGGATGAACTGGCGCGGCTCGGCAATGCGCCATTTCACCAGCCAATCGATCACCAGGCTCTTTTTCTCGGCGGTGAAGATCGGCCGGGTCTCGGGGCTGTCCAGCGTCTGCACCCGTTTGTCGAGAAACACGACGTTTTGAAACGGCGGCGGCAGTTTGAATTTGAGGCCCGGCTCAGAGATCACTTCCTTGATCTCACCCAGCGCATACACCACCGCCAGTTGGCGCTGGTCCACCACAAACAGGGTGGAGGCCAGCAGCATCAGCGCCAACAGCGCGCCGGCCACGATCAATCCGATACGGTTCATGTTCTTCAGGCTCTTTGAGAGGGCGGGCGCGGGCTCAACGGCCATCGCGGTCGCGGCTGCGGCCACCGTCACGCGACCGGGCATCGGCCCCGGCCGCACCAGCCGCGCCGGCATCGGTGGGCAAGGCGGCCGACGGCGGCGCCTGCGGCACCACTTGCACCGTGCCGGTGGCCGCACCCTGCTGCATCAGCTTGTCCAGCGGCAAATACAGCAGGTTGCTGCCGCTGCGGCTGTCTACCATCACCTTGCTGACGCTGGAATACACCTGCTGCATGGTGTCGATGTACATGCGGTCACGGGTGACGGCGGGCGCTTTCTGGTACTCCGTCAGAACGGACCGAAAGCGCTGCGCATCACCGTCGGCCTGGGCCACCACACGCTGGCTATAGCCGTCAGATTCTTCACGCAGCCGGGCCGCCGTGCCGCGCGCCTTGGGGATGACGTCGCTGGCGTAGGCCTGGCCTTCGTTCTTGAAGCGGTCGCGGTCGGCGCCGGCCTTGACCGCGTCATTGAAAGCCGCCTGAACCTGCTCGGGCACCTGGACGTTCTGCACGTTGACATTGACGATCAGGATGCCAGCCTTGAGCCGGTCGAGCTGGCCCTGGATCGACTTGACCAGATCGGCGGCAATCGAATCGCGCGCTTCGTACAGCACCGAATCCACCTTGCTTTTGCCGACGATCTCACGCACCGCTGACTCACTGGCCTGCTCCACCGCTTTGTCGGGGTCGCGGTTCTCGAACAAAAAGCTCTTGGCATCCTTCAGCCGGTATTGCACGGTGAAGCGGATGTCGATGATGTTTTCGTCTTGCGTCAGCATCGATGAATCACGCAGGCCGGTGGTTTGGGCCACCGCGCTGCGGCCGATCTCGGCCGAGCGTAGCTGCGTCACGCTGACTGTCTCATTGCCCTGGAACGGGTACGGGAAGCGCCACTGGAAGCCGGCGTCCACCGTGCTGCTGTAGCGGCCAAAGGTGGTGATGATCGATTGCTGACCTTCTTGCACGATGAAAAACCCGCTGCCGGCCCACACCACCAACACCACAAAACCGATCAGGCCCACACCGATGCCCGCGCTTTTCATGTCGGGCTGAAACGACGGGCCGCCGCCACCCGGCTCACGAGGCGGTGTCGGGTTGTTGCCACCGCCCTTGCCGTTGAACAGCCCACTCAGCTTCTTGTTGAAGTCGCGCCAAAGTTCATCAAGATCGGGCGGGCCGTCGTTGCGGCCGGCCATCAGCACATTGCCGGACGCCTTGCCGCGCAGCGCGCCAGCCGCCAGGCGCTGGGCGGCTGCGGCCAAGGCCGACAAGCGCAAACCCAAGGGCTGTGAAACGGGGACAGTGGAAGAGTGGGCGTATTTGGTCATGTCATCGACGATGGTAACGGGGCGTCAAGCGGCCATACCGTGGCCTGGGCAGCGTCATCAGCGTGCGCCCCCGGCGGCACGTCTGCCAGCCCGCCAGTTGGGGACTGGCCCGGTGGATTCAAGCCCTGGCCGGCGGCGGCCTGGGCGATCAGGCTGCGCAGCGTGTCCAGCCCGGTGCCGCACAGCGCGCTGATAAACACCCGCTGCACAGCGGCGCCGTCGTGGGCCTCGACCCAATCCTGCAACTCACGCGGCGGCGCGTCCATCTGGTCGAGCTTGTTGAAGACCAGGATTTGCGGCACGCTGGCCGCGCCAATCTCGTGCAAGACCCGCTCGACCTCGTCGCGCTGGGCTTGCTGCACCGGGCTGGCGGCATCAATGACATGCAGCAGCAAATCGGCGTCGGTGGCCTCTTGCAAAGTGGCCTCAAAAGCCTCGACCAGCTTGTGCGGCAGATCACGGATGAAGCCCACCGTGTCAGACAGCGAGACACTGCCGCCCAGCGGCCCCAGGTACAGCGACCGGGTGGTGGTGTCGAGCGTGGCAAACAGTTGGTCAGCGGCAAACACACGGGCCTTGACCAGCGCATTGAACAAGGTGCTTTTGCCGGCATTGGTGTAGCCCACCAGCGAGACGCGAAACGTGCCGCTGTTGCGCCGCTTGTCGCGCTGCGTGCCGCGCTGGCGCTTGACCTTGTCGAGCCGGGCCTTGAGCGCTTTGACGCGCTCGCCAATCATGCGTTTGTCCAGCTCGATCTGTGCCTCGCCCGGGCCGCCGCGCTGGCCGGCGCCGCCGGTCTGGCGCTCAAGGTGGCTCCAGCGCCGCACCAGCCGGCTGGACAAATATTGCAGCCGCGCCAGCTCGACCTGCAACTTGCCTTCATGGCTTTGCGCGCGCTGCGCAAAGATCTCAAGAATCAGCGCGGTGCGATCGGCCACCGCCACGCCCAGATGGCGCTCAAGATTGCGCTGCTGGGCGGGTGACAAGGCCTGGTCGAAGAGCACGCACTCGGCAGCGTGCATCTGCACCAGGGTCTTGATCTCATCGGCCTTGCCGCTGCCGACAAACAGCGCCGGGTCGGGCGCTTTGCGGCGCGCCACCAGCCGCTCTACCGGCACATCACCGGCGCTCTCGGCCAGCAGGGCCAGCTCGTCCAGCGTGGGGTCGAAAGATGAACCACGGCCAAAATCCACGCCCACCAAAATCACTTTGGCCGGCCCGGCGCGGGTCAGCGTCGGGTCATCCTGCAGGTCGGATTTCAACGGGATGAATGGGGCGGCAGCCTGGCCGGGCGGCCGGGTCAAGCCGGATCGACCGGCTCAGCGGCGTGGAAGTTCACCGGCCGTCCCGGCACCACGGTGGAGATGGCGTGCTTGTAAACCATCTGCGTCACGGTATTGCGCAGCAGCACCACATACTGATCGAATGACTCGATATGGCCTTGCAGCTTGATGCCGTTGACCAGGTAGATCGAGACCGGAACATGCTCTTTGCGCAGCAGGTTCAGGAAGGGGTCTTGGAGGAGTTGCCCTTTGTTGCTCACGATATGACTCCGTGTTGAAAAGTTGTGATGCGATGACCTTATCACACCAGGGAAAGTGCTTAGACCGCCGGGTCAGGGCGCCCTGAACACAAGACCCGATCAGAGCTTCTCGTCGCCAAAAGGGTTCCGCGACGATTTGAATTGAATGCGCAACGGCGTGCCCACCAGCTTGAAGTGCTCTCGCACCCGGCCTTCGAGAAAGCGCTTGTAAGCCTCGGTCACATGCTCCAGCCCGTTGCCGTGGATGATGACGATGGGCGGGTTCATGCCGCCCTGGTGGGCATAGCGCAGCTTGGGGCGGAAGGCGCCTGATCGTTTGGGCGCCTGGTGCTGCACGGCCTCTTGCAGCAGCCGGGTGAGGATGGGCGTGGGCATTTTGCGGATGGCCGATGCATGGGCCTCGGCGATGGCTTTCCACACCGGCGCCAGGCCCTGGCGCTTGATGGCCGAGATGTGCAGCACGTCGGCAAACTTCAAGAACGGCAGCCGCTGCTCGACCGAGCGTTGCAGCATCTCGCGCTGGTAGCTGTCCACCGCATCCCATTTGTTGATCGCGATCACCACCGCCCGGCCGGCCTCCAGCACATAGCCCGCGATGTGCGCGTCCTGGTCGCTCACGCCCTGGGTGGCGTCGATCAGCAGCAGCACCACATTGGCGTCCGAGATCGCCTGCAAGGTCTTGACGACCGAGAACTTCTCGATCGCCTCAAACACTTTGCCCTTGCGGCGCAGGCCAGCGGTGTCGATCAGCTCAAACTGCTGGCCGGCGCGCTCAAACGGCACGCTGATGGCGTCGCGCGTGGTGCCGGGTTGGTCAAA
>JANMKO010000460.1:0-3996 GCA_031372085.1 Betaproteobacteria bacterium | reverse complement strand
TTTGAACCCCGGCGCACCCCCGACCGATCAGGAGAATTTCATGGCCGTTCAACAGAACAAGAAGTCGCCGTCCAAGCGCGGCATGCACCGCTCGCACAATGCGCTGGTGAGCCCGGGCCTCGGCATCGAGCCCACCACCGGTGAGGTGCATCTGCGCCACCACATCAGCCCGACTGGCTTTTACCGGGGCCGCAAGGTGCTCAAGACCAAGGCCGACGCCTGATCTTTTGCCCTGCGGGGTTGGGCCGCCACCGGTGCTTGCTGCCCGCACCGGGCCGGTGGGCCTGATGGCATTTTTCTTGCCCGTGCAACTCACTTGCCACTCTCGAACCCGGCCCCGCCTTGGCGTGGCCGGGTTTTGTCGTCTTGGCCACCGCCTTGGGGCGCGCCATTTGGGGCTGGTACCGGCCTGCGGGGCGGCCCGGCTTGTGCCGGCTGCACACATCGCCTACCGTGGGCGGCCGCTTGCCGGGCCGCCCAAATCGATGCCCGGTGCCGCCGGCCCTCCGGCCTGATGGGCCGTAGCAAATTCTTCTCGTGTCCCTTCAGCCCCCTCTGCATCCTGCCCAGCATGCCGCACTGCAGCCGCTGACGCGCGTGCGCGTTGCCGTCGACTGCATGGGCGGCGACCACGGGCCGTCGGTCACGCTGCCCGCCTGCCGCCGCTTTCTCGACACCCATCCGCAGGCCGATCTGCTGCTGGTGGGCACCGCCCAGGCGCTGCTGCCGGCCCAGGGCTGGCCGCGCTGCACACGGGTCACGGCCACCGAGGTGGTGGACATGCACGACCCGGTGGAGGTGGCCCTGCGCCGCAAGCGCGATTCGTCGATGCGGGTGGCGATTGCCCAACTCAAGGCCCGCCCGCTCCAGCCCGATGAGCCCGATGAGCCCGGACTGGCCGCCGCCGATGTCTGCGTCTCGGCCGGCAATACCGGTGCGCTGATGGCGGTGGCGCGCTATGTGCTCAAGACCTTTGAGGGCATCGACCGCCCGGCCATTGCCGCGCTGCTGCCCAATATGCGCGGCGGCTTCACCAAGGTGCTGGATCTGGGTGCCAACGTCGATTGCAGTGCCGAGCACCTGCTGCAGTTTGCGGTGATGGGCAGTGCGCTGGTCAGCGCGCTGGACGGCAATGATCAGCCCAGCGTGGGCCTGCTCAACATCGGCGAAGAGGCCATCAAGGGCAGCGAGATCATCAAGCGCGCGGCTGAGTTGCTGCGCGCGGCTGACGCCGCCGGGCAGATCAACTTCCACGGCAATGTCGAGGGCAATGACATCTTCAAGGGCACGACCGATCTGGTGGTGTGCGACGGTTTTGTCGGCAATGTGCTGCTCAAGACGTCGGAAGGCCTGGCCGGCATGATGAGCCAGTTCATCAAGCAAGAGTTCACCCGGTCGCCGCTGGCCAAGCTGGCCGCGCTGGTGGCCATGCCGGTGCTCAACCGCTTCAAGGCCCGGGTAGACCACCGCCGCTACAGCGGTGGTGCGCTGCTGGGGCTGCGTGGGCTGGTGTTCAAGGCGCACGGCTCGTCGGATGCGTTTGCCTTCGAGCGCGCGCTGGCCCGGGCTTATGATGCCGCCCGCAACCGATTGCTGGACCGGGTGCATGACCGCATCCGCAGCACCTTGGCGGTGTTGCCGGCGGTGCAAGCCCAGCCCAACGGCCCACCTGGCCGGGCAGGCCAGCCCAGCACCGATCCCGCTGCCAGCTTTGCCCCCGCTGCCGCGCCCCCCGCAAAAGCCGCATGAACCCCAGCCCCGCCCGTCTGCCGACTTCTGCACTGCCGCTGCCGCTGCCCACACTGCCGCTGCCCAAGTTCAGCCGCATCGCCGGCACCGGCAGCCTGCTGCCGGCGCGCCGGGTGAGCAATGCCGAGCTGGCGGCTGAGCTGGCCGGGCGCGGCATCGCCACGTCGGACGACTGGATTGTTGAGCGCACCGGCATCCGGGCGCGCCATTTTGTCGACGCCGCCACCAGCGCCAGTGATCTGGCGGTGGGCGCCGCGCGCCACGCCATCGAGGCCGCAGGCTGCCGGGCCGAGGACATCGACCTGATCATCCTGGCCACGTCCACGCCCGACATGGTGTTCCCGTCCACCGCCTGCATCGTCCAGCACAAACTCGGCATCGCCGGCTGCCCGGCCTTTGACGTGCAGGCGGTGTGCTCGGGTTTTGTCTACGCGCTCACGGTGGCCGACGCGATGATCCGCACCGGCAGCGCGCGCCGGGCGCTGGTGATCGGCGCCGAGGTGTTCTCGCGCCTGCTCGACTTCAATGACCGCGGCACCTGCGTGCTGTTTGGCGACGGCGCCGGCGCCGTGGTGCTCGAAGCCAGTGATGCGCCCGGCATCCTGGCTACCGACCTGCATGCCGACGGCCGCCATGTGGGCATTCTGTGCGTGCCGGGCACGGTGGCGGGCGGCCAGGTGCTGGGAGATCCTTTGCTCAAAATGGACGGCCAGGCGGTGTTCAAGCTGGCAGTGGGCGTGCTGGAGCAAGCCGCCCGCGCCACGCTGGCCAAGGCCGGCCGCACCGAGGCCGACATCGACTGGCTGATCCCGCACCAGGCCAATATCCGCATCATGCAAAGCACGGCGCGCCGGCTCAAGCTGTCGATGGACAAGGTGGTCGTCACGGTGGCCGAGCATGGCAACACGTCGGCGGCGTCGATCCCGCTGGCGCTGGATGTGGCGGTGCGCTCGGGCCGCATCCAGCGCGGCCACACGCTGATGCTCGAAGGCGTGGGCGGTGGCTTCACCTGGGGCGCTGTGTTGCTGGACTATTGACCGGCAGCGCAGCCCCCACCATTCGGCCCCCGCTCGGCATCCCCTTCCACCCCACGGCAGCGCACCGCCCCTTTGACGATGACATCGTTCGCCTTTGTATTTCCTGGCCAGGGTGCCCAGTCGGTCGGCATGCTGGATGCGTGGGGCGATCACCCGGCCGTTCGCAGCACGCTCGACGAAGCCTCGGCAGCGCTGGGCGAAGACATCGCCGGCCTGATCGCCAGCGGCCCGAAAGAGCAGCTCGACCTGACCACCCACACCCAGCCGGTGATGCTGACGGCGGCCATCGCCTGCTGGCGCGCCTGGCGGGCCGAGGGCGGCGCGCTGCCGGCGGCGGTGGCCGGCCATTCACTGGGCGAGTACAGCGCGCTGGTGGCTGCGGGCGTGCTGAGCCTGGCCGAAGCGCTGCCGCTGGTGCGGCTGCGCGCCCAGGCCATGCAGCAGGCGGTGCCGGTGGGCGCGGGGGCGATGGCCGCGGTCCTGGGGCTCGATGCTGCGCAGGTGGTTGACGGCTGCGCGCAAGCCGCGGCGGCCACCGGCCAGGTGGTGTCGGCCGCCAACTTCAACGATCCCAAACAGACGGTGATCTCCGGCAGCAAGGCGGGGGTGGACGCGGCTTGCCTGCTGCTCAAGGCCATGGGCGCCAAGCGCACCTTGCTGCTGGCGGTGTCGGCGCCGTTCCACTGCGCGCTGATGCAACCGGCCGCCGAGGCGCTGCGCGAGCGGCTGGCCTTGACCGTGCTGGCGCTGCCGCAGCTGCCGGTGATCAACAACATCGATGTCGCCTCACCCAGCGACGCGCCGACGATCCGCGATGCGCTGTACCGCCAGGCGTTTGGCCCGGTGCGCTGGGTCGAGGTGGTGCAGGCGCTGCGTGCGCGCGGGGCCAGCCACATCATCGAGTGCGGGCCGGGCAAGGTGCTGGCCGGCATGGTCAGGCGCATCGACGCGCAGGCATTGAGCGGCGCGATCTTTGATCCGGCATCGCTGCAAGAGGTGAAGGGGATGCTGGCATGAGTGAGCCACGCCAAGTCGCGCCAGTCACCGGCGAGCCACGCCAAGTCGCGCTCGTCACCGGCGAGCCACGCCAAGTCGCGCTCGTCACCGGCGCGACGCGCGGCATCGGCCGTGCCATCGCCCAGGCATTGGCCACGCAAGGCTTCACCGTCATCGGCACCGCCACCAGTGACGCTGGCGCGGCGGCCATCAG
>JANMKO010000446.1:0-9625 GCA_031372085.1 Betaproteobacteria bacterium | reverse complement strand
CATGTTGTAGGCCAGGCAGGCAATGATGGCGATGCCGATCTGCGACAGCATGGTCTGGGCAAAGCTGCTGGTCCACAGCAGCGGGGCCACCGCCAGCACCAGGGCAAAACCGCCCCAGACCACCAGCGGGCCGCCCAGCGGTTTGGGCCGGAAGCTCAACGTGGGCAGCGACTCAGACGGGCTTGTGGGCTGTGTCATGGCTCATCCCTCCCGCGTGCCGAGCAGGCCTTTCGGCCGGAAGATCAGCATCAGCACCAGCAGCAAATACGGCAGGATCGGCGCCGCCTGCGCCATCGTGATGCGCAAGATCGGCCAGCCGGGCGTGGCCGGGCCCACACCGGCACCCAGCCGGTTCATGGCATCGGCCAGTGACGCATCCACCGTCAGCGGCAGGGTTTGCAGCAGGCCGATCAGGATGGACGCGGCAAAAGCGCCGGCCAATGAGCCCATGCCGCCCACCACCACCACCACAAAGATGATCGAGCCCACCACCGACGCCATCGCCGGCTCGGTGATGAAGGTGATGCCGCCGATCACCCCGGCCAGCCCGGCCAGCGCGCAGCCGCTGCCAAACACCAGCATGAAGACCTGCGGCACGTTGTGGCCAAGCGACTCCACCGCCTCGGGGTGGGTGAGTGATGCCTGGATCACCAGGCCGATGCGGGTGCGGGTGAGCAGCAACCACAGCGCCACCAGCATCAGCAGGGCCACGCCCATCATGAAGGCCCGGGTCATCGGGAAGCGTGAGCACTGCGCCGCCTGGCAGACCGCATCGCTGGCCGCGCCCAGCACCATCGACAGCCCCGCGGTGGGTGATTGGATGATGGTGAATGCCGGCCCCTGCAACAGCGCCGGCGGGTCAAACTGCAACGGCGTGCGGCCCCAGATCAGCTGCACCACCTCCAGCACCACATAGCTCAGGCCAAAGGTGATCAGCAGCTCAGGCACATGGCCAAACTTGTGCGCCCGGCGCAATGCGGTGCGCTCAAACAGCGCGCCCATGCCGCCCACGGCCAGCGGCGCCAGGATCAACGCCGGCCAGAAGCCGAAGATGCCGGTCAGCGTATACGCCACGTAGGCGCCGATCATGTAGAAGCTGGCGTGGGCAAAGTTCAGCACGCCCATCATGCTGAAAATCAGCGTCAGCCCCGAGCTGAGCATGAACAGCAGCAGGCCAGAGCTGATGCCGTTCAAGGTATTGATCAGGATTTGGTCCACGGTGGGCGATGTCCTCAGGTTGGCAGCGCAGAAAAAAGCGGCCCGTCGGAGACAACCCCGGCGGGCCTGCTGGCGGGCCGGCGCGGCCGGGTTGGCAAGTTACGGCCGCTTCATCTGGCAAGACGTGGGCGTGCTGGCCACGTAGGGCTCGTAGTACTTGACCGACTGGAAGTTGTAGCCGGTGTTCTCGACGCTGTACGGAAACTTGGCGTCGGCCTTTTTCCACACCGCCACAAACAAGCCCTGCTGCAACTGGTGGTCGGCTTTGCGCATCTCGACCTCGCCGTTGAAGCTCTTGAACTTCAGGCCCTCCATCGCCGCCGCCACCTTCACCGGGTCGGTCGTCTTGGCCAGCGCCATCGCGTTGCTCAGCAGGTTGAAGGCGTGGTGCACCGCCAGCGTGTAGTAATCGTCGTTGAACTTGGCCTTGAAGGCATCGATCGCCTTGCCCACCTCGCCCGGCATATTGGTCTGGGCATAGCCCACCGTATAGACCCGGCCAGCCGCACCCGCGCCCAGCGCGGTGGGGGTGCCGCTGACGGTGGCGTAGTAGGTGAGGAACTTGACGTTGAGCCCGGCGTCATTCGCGGCCTTGATCAGCAGCGTGAGGTCAGAGCCCCAGTTGCCGGTGAGCACGGTGTCAGCGCCCGATGCCTTGATCTTGGCCACGTAGGGCGCAAAGTCACGCACCTGGGCCAGCGGGTGAAGATCGTCCCCGACAAACTGCACGTCGGGACGCTTGCGCGCCATGATCTCTTTGGCAAAGCGGCTGACCTGTTGGCCGTGCGCGTAATTCTGGTTGATCAGGTAGACCTTCTTGATGTCGGGCTGTTCTTTCATCCAGGTGGTCAACGCCTCCATCTTCATCGACGTGTCGGCATCCAGGCGAAAGTGCCAGTAGCTGCACTTGCTGTTGGTCAGGTCAGGATCGACTGCGGCGTAGTTGAGGTAGACCGCCTCTTTGCCCGGGTTGCGCTCATTGTGCTTTTGCACCGCGTCCATGATGGCCAGTGCCGCGCCCGATCCATTGCCCTGCACGATGTAGCGCACGCCCTGGTCGGTCAGGCTTTTGACGGCGTTGGTGCTTTCTTGCGGGCTCAGCTTGTTGTCGATCGGCACGATCTCGAACTTGACGCCGGCCGGGTTGCTCTTGTTGAACAGCTCGGCCATGAACTGGTAGCTTTTCAGCTGGTTCTGGCCCACCGGCGCCATCAGGCCCGACAGCGGATCGATCCAGCCGATCTTCACCGTCTCGCCCTTCTGAGCGCTGGCCGCAGCGGCGGTGAAAAACAGGCCCGACACCAGGGCCAGCCGAAGTGAATGTGCAAGCAAACTCATGAATATCTCCGAAGAAGAATGGTGCAGTGCAACCAAGGGCGAAACGGTAACGGAACCGGCGCCGCCGGGGCGTCAGGGACTACCCCACAGACTTGTCGCAGGCGAGACAGCGGGTGGTCGCGCCCGCCGCCGCGCCGGCAAACGATGGGCGGGGCCGGCTCTGGCCCCGTCGGCGAGGCCCCCACAGCGGCCGTCACGCCCCTGCCAGCACATGCGCCTTGAACATCTCACGCAGCTTGTTCTTTTGCATCTTGCCGGTGGCGCCCAGCGGGATCGCGTCGATGAACACCACCTCGTCAGGCACCTGCCATTTGGCGATGCGGCCGTCGAAGTGGGCCAGGATGTCGGCCGCCGTGGCGTCCACGCCGGGCTTCTTCATCACCACCAGCAGCGGCCGCTCGTCCCATTTGGGGTGCGGCACGGCGATGCAGGCGGCCATCGCCACCGCAGGATGGCTCATCGCGATGTTCTCGACGTCGATCGAGCTGATCCACTCGCCGCCCGACTTGATCACGTCCTTGCTGCGGTCGGTGATCTGCAAAAAACCATCGGCATCGATGGCCGCCACGTCGCCGGTGGGAAACCAGCCGTCGATCAGCGGGTCACCGCCGTCGCCCTTGAAGTAGCTGGCAATGATCCACGGCCCCTTGACCAGCAGATCGCCGGTGGCCAGGCCGTCCCAGGGCAGCTCATCGCCCGCCGGATCGACGATCTTCATCTCGACCCCAAACACCGCCCGGCCCTGTTTGGCCATGATGGCCAGTTGCTGCTCAGGCCCGAGCGTGGTCTGGTGCAGTTTGAGGTTGCACACCGTGCCGATGGGCGACATCTCGGTCATGCCCCAGGCATGCAGCACCGTCACGTTGTAGTCGTCACGAAAGCTTTTGATCATGGCCGGCGGGCAGGCCGAGCCGCCGATCACCGTGCGCCGCATCGTGGAAAACTTCAGCCCGTGCAACGCCGTGTGGTTGAGCAGGCCCAGCCACACCGTGGGCACGCCGGCAGCCATCGTCACCTGCTCACTTTCGATCAGCTCGTAAACCGATTTGCCGTCCAGTGCGCCGCCCGGAAACACCAGTTTGGCGCCGGTCATCGCGGCGATGTACGGCAGGCCCCAGGCGTTGACGTGGAACATCGGCACCACCGGCAGGATGGTGTCACGCGACGACAGGCCCAGTGAATCAGGCAGCGCGCCGGCAAACGCATGCAGCAGGGTGGACCGGTGGCTGTACAGCGCACCCTTCGGATTGCCGGTGGTGCCACTGGTGTAACAAAGGGCGGCGGCGCTGCACTCGTCAAACTGCGGCCAGGCGTAGACCGCCGACTCACCGGCGATCCAGGTCTCGTAGCTCTGCAGGCCGGGGATGCCGCTGTCAGTGGGCAATTTGTCGGCATCGCACAGCGCAATCCAGTGCTTGACGGTGCTGCATCGGGCCCAGATGGCTTTGACGATGGGCAAAAACGTCATGTCAAAGCACATCACCTGGTCTTCGGCATGGTTGGCAATCCAGGCGATCTGCTCGGGCAGCAGGCGCGGGTTCACCGTGTGCACCACCCGGCCACTGCCGGTGATGCCGAAATACAGCTCCAAGTGGCGGTAGCCATTCCAGGCCAGGGTGGCCACCCGGTCACTGAAGGCCAGGCCCAGGCGGTCGAGTGCATTGGCCACCTGGCGGCACCGTTTGGCCGTATCGGCATAGGTGGTGCGGTGCAGATCGCCCTCCACCCGGCGCGACACGATCTGCGCCTCAGGGTGGTGGCGGCCGGCAAAATCGATCAGGTTGGAGATGAGCAGCGGTTGGTCTTGCATCTGGCCGAGCATGGTGTCCCTCAAGGCGGTGAAGTGGCGAGACGGTGGTCTCGGGGCAAGGCCCGGTGGTGGGCGCTTGGGCAGGTCTCGAAGTATCGCGTCCCGCCCCACCACGGGCCTGGGGGCAATCCCCGGGCGGTGGCGCTGGCGCGGCGTCTGGGCCGACAATCCGGCGCCATGAATGCACCTGAATCACCCGCTGTGCTTGCCACGGCCACCGCCACGGCCACGGCCATGGCCACCACCACCGCGCCGCGCTGGCAAGCCGGCTCGCTGTTGCGCAACCTGGGCCCCGCCTTTGGCGCCGATTTGCCGCCCAGCGCCCTGCCCGCACTGCGTTGGGTGGCGCGCAGCGATGCGCTGGCCGCCGAGCTGGGTCTGGCAGGCTGGCTGCGCAGCGACGCCGCGCTGGCCCTGCTGGGCGGCAATGCGCTGCCACCGGCCGGCACCGGCCATGCCAGCGTCTACAGCGGCCACCAGTTTGGCCAGTGGGCGGGCCAGTTGGGCGACGGCCGGGCGCTGCTGCTGGGTGAGATCGACACGCCCGCCGGTTTGATGGAGGTTCAGCTCAAAGGCGCCGGCCTGACGCCGTATTCCCGCATGGGCGACGGCCGGGCGGTGCTGCGCTCATCGATCCGTGAGTTTCTGGGCTCAGAGGCGATGGCCGCGCTGGGCATCCCCACCACCCGGGCGCTGGCCATCGTCGGCTCTCCGGCCCCGGTGCGGCGCGAGACGATGGAGACGGCGGCTGTGGTCACGCGCACCGCACCCAGCTTCATCCGTTTTGGCCACTTTGAGCATTTTGCGCACACCGCGCAAGACAGCGCCGCGCTGCGCGCCTTGACCGACGCGGTGATTCAGCGCTTTTATCCTGAATGCCAGGGCGCCCCCAGCCCGGCGCTGGCGCTGCTGCAAGCGGTCTCGCGCCGCACCGCCGTGTTGATGGCCGACTGGCAGGCGGTGGGCTTTTGCCACGGCGTGATGAACACCGACAACCTGTCGATCCTGGGCCTGACCATCGACTACGGCCCGTTCGGCTTTCTCGACGCGTTTGACCCGGGCCACATCTGCAACCATTCTGACCACCAGGGCCGTTACGCTTTTTCGCGTCAGCCCAATATCGGGTTCTGGAACCTGCATGCGCTGGCGCAGGCCCTGCAGCCGTTGGTGGTGCAAGACATCGGCGACGACATCGAGGCCATCAAAGCGGCGATGGACCCGTACAAAACCGTGTTTGCCGATGCGCTGCAAACCCGGCTGCGGGCCAAGCTGGGGCTGCTCACCGACCAGCCCGCAGACGGCGCGCTGTTTGACGACCTGCTGCGCCTGATGGCACAAGACCGCTGCGACTACACCATCACGATGCGCTTGATGGGCGGCTTTTCGACGGCGCCTGAGGCTGGCAACACCGCCGTGCGCGACCAGTTCATCGACCGTGAGAAATACAGCGCCTGGGCCGCCCGCTACCAGGCCCGCTTGCAAGCCGAGTCCAGCATCGATGCCGAGCGCGCCGCCCGCATGGACCGCGCCAACCCGAAGTTTGTGCTGCGGAACCATCTGGCCGAGTCGGCAATCCGACAGGCCCAGGCCGGTGATTTCAGTGAGGTGCAGCGCCTGCTCAGCGTGCTGCAAACCCCGTTTGATGACCACCCCGAGGCCCCGGCCGCTTACGCCGCGTTGCCGCCAGACTGGTCCCACCAACTTGAAATCTCCTGCTCGTCATGAACCTCTTTGGCAAAAAATCCCCCGAGCCGCACGGCCACGACGATGCGCGCTACCCGGTGCGCAAAACGGATGCCGAGTGGCGCGATCAATTGGACCCGATGCAGTACAAAGTGGCGCGCCAGGCGGCCACCGAGCGGCCTTTCACCGGCCAGTTCTGGGACCACTGGTCAGACGGCGCCTACCGCTGCGTGGGCTGCGGCCAGGCGCTGTTTGAGAGCGCGGCCAAATTTGATGCCGGCTGCGGCTGGCCCAGCTGGTTCAAAGAAATCGAGCCCGGCCGCATCGAGCGCCTGGTGGACGACACCCTGGGCATGCGCCGGGTAGAGGTGCGCTGCGCCAACTGCGGCACCCACCTGGGCCATGTCTTCGAGGACGGCCCCGAGCCCACCGGTGAGCGGTTTTGCATCAACTCGGCGGCCATCGACTTCGTGCCCAAAACCTGAGCCAGCGCCACCGGCGGGCCCGTCTGCCGCCAGCGTCAAACGCATCACCTTGCGCTGCCAGGCGCGCACCCGGCCGCCGCTACACTGCCCACCGCATGAAACTGCTGCTCGATTTTTTGCCGATTCTGCTGTTCTTCGGCACCTTCAAATACACCGAATCCCACAAAGAGTGGGCGGCCGCCTTTGCCACCGAGCACCTGGGGTTTTTGGTGGCTGGCGGCACGGTGGGCATCACCGAGGCGCCGGTGATGTTGGCCACCGTGGTGGTGGTGATCGCCTCGGCGGTGCAAGTGGCCTGGCTCAAGGCGCGCGGCAAGAAGGTGGATCTGATGCTGTGGATCAGCCTGGGCCTGGTGGTGGTGTTGGGCGGCTTGACGGTGTGGCTGCACAGCGAGACCTTCATCAAATGGAAGCCGACCGGCCTGTACTGGGCAATGGGTTTGTCGTTCTTGATCAGCCAGACATTGATGGGCAAAAACCTGCTCAAGCTGATGATCGGCGAGCAGATGCAGTTGCCCGCTTTGGTGTGGTCGCGCCTGGGCTTTGCCTGGGTGGCTTTTTTTGCCGCGATGGGGGTGCTCAACCTGTGGGTGGCTTACAACTTCAGCACCGATGCCTGGGTCAACTTCAAATTGTTTGGCGGCATCGGCCTGATGTTGCTGTTCACGCTGGCCCAAGGTTTGTACATCAGCCGCCACCTGCCCGACGACGACAAGACACCGGCCAAGGATTGACATGACTTCAGGCGTGACAGCCCAGCAGATCGACAGCACCCTGCGCAGCGCCTTGCCGGCGCTGCAAAGCCTGCAAGTGATCAATGAAAGCCACTTGCATGCCGGCCATGCCGGCGCCGGTGAAGGCTCACATTTCAGGGTGCAGATCGTCGGCGATTGCATGGCCGGGTTGAGCCGAGTGGCCCAACATCGGCTTGTGTATGATGCGCTCCGCGATTTGATCCCCCAGGGCATCCATGCCCTGGCCATCGAGGCCCAAAGCCCTGCCAAAGCCTGATCCGGCGCTGCCCCTTGCGGCGCCAGCTGCGTCCGGGCTATGCCACGGCCCCCATCCCCACCCCATCCGCCCATTTCACAAGGCCCTGCCGCCCATGATCCGCCACACCCTTGCCGCCCGCGCGTCCAACGTCGCCGTGGCCATTGCCCTGCTGCTGCCGTTGGCCGCATCGGCCCAGAACATTGCCACCGTCAACGGCAAGCCGGTGCCCAAGGCGCGGGTGGATCTGCTGTTGCAGCAGGCCCAGCGCGCCGGCCAGCAGGTAACGCCCGAGATGGCCGGCATGGCCAAAGACGAGGTGGTGCGGCGCGAGATTTTTGCGCAAGAGGCCGAGAAACGCGGCATTGCCGCCCAGCCCGATTACAAGGCCCAGATGGAGCTGGCGCGCCAGAGCATCCTGATCCGCGAGCTGTTTGAGGATTTCAAGAAAAAGAGCCCGGTCAGTGACGCCGAGGCCAAGGCCGAGTACGACAAGTTCAAAGGCCAGTCCACCGGCACCGAGTACCGCGCCCGCCATATCCTGGTCGAGGGCGAAGAAGACGCCAAGGCGCTGGTCGCGCAGATCAAGGGCGGCGCCAAGTTTGAGGACCTGGCCAAGGCCAAGAGCAAAGACCCGGGCTCGGGTGAAAACGGGGGTGACCTCGACTTTGCCAAGCCCGAGTCGTATGTGCCTGAGTTTGGCGCGGCCATGACCAAGCTGAAGAAAGGCGAGATGACCGACGCGCCGATCAAAACCCAGTTTGGCTGGCACATCATCCGGCTGGACGACACGCGTGAGGCGCAGTTTCCCGAGTTCGACGCCGTCAAGGCGCAAATCCAGCAGCGGCTGGCGCAGGGCAAGTTGCAGAAGTTTCAGGACGACATGCGCAAAGCGGCCAAGACCGACTACAAATTTGCCCAGTGATCCGGCCCCCGGGCTGAGACACCTTCCGCCCCGCTGGGGGGGTTGAAGCCGCGATGGATCAAGCGCCTGCAGGCGCTTTTTTCATGGCCCAACCGGCAAGAACAGCGCCGGGTCCACCAGCACCCGGTTCAGGCTGACCGACCAGTGCAGGTGCGGCCCTGTCGCCCGGCCAGTGGCCCCCACCGCGCCCAGCAGCGCGCCCGCGTCGAGTTGATCGCCCACCTGCACGCTGATGGCGCTGAGGTGGCAGACCATCGACAGCAGCCCGCCGCCGTGGTCCAGCCAGACCGTGTTGCCGTTGAAAAAGTAGTCACCGGTATCGATCACCCGGCCGGCCAGCGGTGCGGCCACCGGCGTGCCGTTGGCCGCCGCGATGTCCATGCCGCCGTGCGGCGCACGCGGCTGGCCGTTGAACACCCGGCGCAAGCCGAACGAGCCTGAGCGAACGCCCGGCACCGGGCTTTGCATCACCAGCACGGCCGGCGCGGGCTCACTGAAGGTGGTGATCACGCCCGCTTGATGGGCGCGCTCACGCTGGTGGCGGGCCAGGTTGGCGGCCGACAAATCGACCTGGCCGGGCGCCACCGTCAGCCGCTGCTCGGCATAGCGGTGCGGCAGGATGTCAAACAACATCGGCTTAGCCGCGCCCGGGCCGTGCTGCACCTGCAGCACGGCCTGGCCAGGTGCGCTGTCCAGCGCCACGCCCACCACCGCCGTCCAGGCCGCCGGGCTGCCGATGATCAGCAGCGGCACGTCGCCGAGTCGGGCCTGGGGCCGCTCGGCGGCAGGCCCGAGAGCGACCAGGGCGATGCCGCCAGGGGCCGGCCTGGCGGCCGGCAACGGCTGGGCCCACAGCCCGCACGAGAACTGCAGCGCGCCGGCCAGCCACAGCGCCGGGATCAAGCGCATGCGCTGGCGCGCGCCGGCCGCCACGCCAGCGGCGCCTTCAAGCCGGCACCGGCGCCACCAGGCGCCCGGCCTCGATCAGCAACTGCCGGTCACAGCGGGCGGCAATCGTGCGGTCATGCGTCACCAGCACCAGCGTGGTGCCGGCAGCGCGGTTCATCTCGAACATCAGCGCCATCACCCGCTCACCGGTGGCGTGATCCAGGCTGCCGGTGGGCTCATCGGCCAGCAGCACTTCGGGCTCGACCACAAAGGCCCGGGCCAGCGCCA
>JANMKO010000441.1:0-3629 GCA_031372085.1 Betaproteobacteria bacterium | reverse complement strand
CTGGGCGTAGCTGATGTGCTGCCAATCGCCATCAACCTGGCCCGGCGCGCTGTGCGCCCGGCGCGCCACCAGCGTGCGGTCAGGCGCGGCCTGCGCCCAGTGCCGCAGGCAATCGGTCAAGCGGCCGGGGTGGTCTTGCAGCGCCTCGGTGGACCGGATGAGCACACTGCCATCGGCACGCTGCTCAACCGTGGCATCAAGACAGCCGCCCACCGATGCGTGGCGGTAGCGGACGCCGGCCTTGCCGCCGGTGATTTCTGCTGTCATGCCTTGACCACCTTGCCCGCCCGCCCCTCCAAAAACGCCCGCAGCCGCACCTGGGCATCGGGCGTGCTTCCGGCCACGGCAGCCATCAGCGATTCAGTGAACAGGCCTTCGGACTGGGCCTGGTCGGCAATGCGTGGCAGCGCATGCATCACCGCAAAATTGGACATCGGCGCGTTGCTGGCCATGCGCTGGGCCAGCGCAATGCCGCGCGCCAGCCCGGCACCGTCAGCTGCCCGGTACTGCACCAGGCCGATCTGCTCAGCCTCGTCGGCGTCAAACACCCGGCCAGTGAGCATCAGATCCGACATGCGGGCCACGCCGATCAGCCGCGGGATGCGGGCCGAGCCGCCGCCGCCGACAAAAATGCCGCGCTGGCCCTCGGGCAGGCCAAAGTAGGCTGAATCCTCGGCCACCCGGATGTGGCAGGCGGTGGCCAGCTCCAGCCCGCCGCCCACCACCGCGCCGTGCAGCACCGCCACCACCGGCACCCGGCCAAACTGGATGGCATCAAATGCCGCATGCCACATGCGTGAATGCAGCACCGCGCCGTGGATGTCGCGCGCCACCAGCTCAGCCAAATCCAGCCCGGCGCAAAAATGCGCGCCCTCACCGCTGACCACCACCGCCTTGGTAGCCTCGGGCAGGTTGACCATGCAGGTGTGAATCTGCTGGATCAGCGCATCGCTGATGGCGTTGCGCTTGGCCGGCCGGTTGAGCCGAACATGCAGCACCGCATCGGCCTGCGAGATTTGCAGCAAATCCAGTGTGGCCAGCAGGCCGGAGACCGGTGTGAACGGGGTTGTCATCAAGGCTGCCTTTGCAAACTTTCGAGAAGTTGTTTCAAACAGTGAGGTTTACCTGGCAGCGGTGCCAGTGATCAAGGTGGCCACCCGCAGCGATTTGGCCCGGCGCTGGCATGACCTGATGGACGTCAAAGCCGGCACCATTGCCGACGGCTCGGCCACCATCGAGCACGTGGGCTGGCAGTTGTTCCACCCCACGCTGGACGTGGCCAGCGGCCGCAAAAAAACCTGGGCCGAGCACGGGAAGCGGCACAACGCGCTGATGCTGTCAACCCCGCGCCGGTGACCTGAGCGCTGGCACGGGGCCCGCGCCAAATAGAAAACCCCCGCAAGGTGCTGCGTGGCGCAGCCCGTGCGGGGGTCAATCTGGCGTCCCCTAGGGGATTCGAACCCCTGTAATCACCGTGAAAGGGTGGTGTCCTAGGCCTCTAGACGAAGGGGACTGAATTTACTTTTGAATCTTGGAATCCGACTTGAACAGCGCCACCGCAGCTTAAAAGAGAAACTTTGGTGGAGGTAAACGGGATCGAACCGATGACCTCTTGCATGCCATGCAAGCGCTCTCCCAGCTGAGCTATACCCCCATGGATCAACAGTTTGCCTGGCAAATTGCCCCAGGCCGCTGCTTACCAATTGCTGTTCAAGCGAGTCCACGACTGTAGCATGAATCCTAAACGCCCTGCAATCGCGCCAGCACCGTGGGGCGGTCAAACAGCGCCACCACCGCATCGACCGACGGCGTTTGCGCCCGGCCGCACAGCAGCAGGCGCAGCGGCATCGCCAGCTGCGGCATTTTCAGCTGGTGCTCGGCCAGGCTGGCCTTGAGCGCCAGCGCGATGCCGGGCTGGTCCCAAACAAAACCGCTGGCCGCCAGGCGGGCCGTCAATGTGGCCAGCGCCGCGCGCACCGGCGCGGTGAGTCGGGCCGCCAGTTGGGCCGCCAACTCATCGGTCAGCGGCGGCACCGGCGCAAAGTACATCAGCAGCCAGTCGGCCAGCTCTACCGTGGTGGTGCAGCGGTCTTTGTACAGCGCGCACATCGCCGCCAGGCGGTCGTCGGCCTGCGCCGTGATGCCGCGCGCAGCGAGCTGCGTGGCCAGTTGCGCGGCCACCAACGCCGCCAGCCGGTGGTCATCAGCCAGCTTCAGGTGCTGGGCATTGACCCACGACAGCTTGGCCGCGTCCCACTGCGCCGGGCTTTTGGCCAGGTGGCTGCCGTCAAACCACTGCACCAGCTGCGCTGCGCTGAACAGCTCTTCATCACCGTGGCTCCAGCCCAGGCGGGCCAGGTAGTTGAGCATCGCCTCGGGCAGGTAACCGGCCTGCTGGTACGCGGTGACGCTGACCGCGCCGCGCCGCTTTGACAGCTTTTGCCCGTCATCGCCCAGGATGATCGGGCAGTGGCCAAAGCGCGGCAACGGTGCGCCCAGCGCGTTGAACAGGTTGATCTGCCAGGGCGTGTTGTTGATGTGCTCATCGCCCCGGAAGACATGGCTGATCGCCATGTCCCAGTCGTCCACCACCACTGCAAAGTTGTACGTGGGCACGCCCAGCGCACCCGGTGGCGCGTCATCGGCGCTGGGCCGCAGGATGATCAGGTCGTCGATTTCATGGTTCGAGATCGAAATCGGGCCCTTCACCAGATCGTCCCAGCTGACGATGCCATCGGGCGGATTGGCAAAACGCACCACCGGCTGGATACCGGCCGGTACCGGGGGCAAGGTTTTGCCGGGCGCGGGCCGCCAGCGGCCGTCGTAATGGGTTTTTTCACCGCGCGCGCGCTGCGCCTCGCGCATCGCGTCCAGCTCGGCGGGTGAGCAGTAGCAACGGTAGGCCGTGCCAGCGGCCAGCATGCTGTCGATCACCGCGTGGTAGCGGGCCAGGCGCTGCATCTGGTAGACCGGGCCTTCGTCGTAATCCAGCCCCAGCCAGTGCATCGCGGCCAGGATTTGATCGACCGAATCCTGGGTCGACCGGGCCACATCGGTGTCCTCGATGCGCAGCACAAACTGGCCGCCAAAGTGCCGGGCATAAGCCCACGAATACAACGCAGTGCGGGCCGTGCCCAGGTGCAACGAGCCGGTGGGCGACGGCGCAATGCGGGTGCGTACGGGGCTGGCGGTCACAGCGTGGCCAGCCCGCGTTGCAAATCGGCCGTCAGATCGTCCACATGCTCCAGCCCCACGGCGTAGCGCACCAGCCCCTGGCCGATGCCGGCGGCACTGCGCTGGGCTTCAGTCAACCGGCCATGCGAGGTGGACGCCGGATGGCAAATGGTGGTCTTGACATCGCCCAGGTTGGTGGTGATCGACGCCACTTGTGAGGCATCAATGACCTGAAAGGCGCGGGCCCGCAACTCGGCGCCGCCCTGGCCTTTGACATCAAACGACACCACCGCGCCGCCACTGCCGTTTTGCTGGGCCATGGCCAGCGCATGCTGCGGGTGGCTGGGCAGGCCGGGGTAATGCACCCGCGCCACCTGCGGCTGCTCGGCCAGCCAGTGCGCCACCTGCAAGGCCCGCACGCTGTGCGCCTGCATGCGCACCGCCAGCGTCTCCAG
>JANMKO010000432.1:0-1528 GCA_031372085.1 Betaproteobacteria bacterium | reverse complement strand
GAGTTCAATGAGCATGGCCACGCCATCGGCTACACCGGCATCGTGCAAGACGTCACGGACCGGCGGGTGGCCGAAGACCGCATCCGCCACCTCGCCAACTTCGATGCGCTCACCGGCCTGCCCAACCGGCGCCAGCTGATCTGGCGCACCGAGCGTGCACTCGACCACGCGCGCCGGCTGGGCCACCAGGCGGCGATGCTGCTGATCGACCTGGACCGTTTCAAGGTCATCAACGACACACTGGGCCATGCGGCCGGCGATGAGCTGCTGGTCGAGGTGGCGCGCCGGCTGCGCGGCTGCGTGCGGCACAGCGACCAGGTGATGGACGCCGCGCTCGACACCGCCGGCGTGCGCAGCCACCGCACACTCGAGGCGGTGGGCCGGCTGGGCGGGGATGAGTTCATCGCGCTGCTGCCCGAGGTGGTGGATGAGGCCGATGCCGAGCGCGTGGCCCAGCGCATCCTGGACGCCATGCGAGACCCGGTGTGGGTGGGTGGGCAAGAGTGTTTTGTCACCGCCAGCGTGGGCATCTCGATGTACCCGGCGGACGGCCAAACGGTGGCCGACCTGATGCGCAATGCCGACGTGGCGATGTACTCGGTCAAAAACACCGGCCGCAACGCCTCAGCCGTGTACAGCCCGATGCTGGCCGGCCGCGGGCGTGAAAAACTGGAACTTGAATCCGCGCTGCACAAGGCCATCGAGCGCAATGAGCTGGTGCTGCACTACCAGCCCAAGATCGACGTGCGATCGGCCCGCATGGTGGGCGCCGAGGCGCTGATGCGCTGGCAGCGCGGCACGGTGCTGGTGCCGCCGGGTGACTTCATCCCGCTGGCCGAAGAAACCGGGCTGATCGTGCCGCTCAGTGAGTGGGCGCTGCGCGAGGCGGCGCGCCAGGCCAAGGTGTGGAGCGTCAATTTCGGTTTTGCCGATTCGATTGCCGTCAACCTGCCGAACCGCATGTTCGAGCGCAGTGACCTGGTCGAGACCATCCACCAGGCCGTCTCGACCTACGGCGTGCCGCACCGCGCCATCCAGCTTGAAATCACCGAAACCGGGCTGATGAAGGATTTGCAGAACGTCATCCCGTGTTTGCACCGGCTGACCGAGATCGGCGTCGAAATCTCGATTGACGACTTTGGCACCGGCTACTCGTCGCTGGCCTACCTCACCACCTTGCCGATCAGCGAGTTGAAGATCGACCGCAGCTTTGTCCGAGATCTGGGCATCACGCCGCAAAGCTCGGCGGTGGTCACGGCCATCATCGCGCTGGCCCGCTCACTCGGCCTGCGGGTGATTGCCGAGGGCGTGGAGAACCTGCGCCAGATGGAGGTGCTGCACCGGCTGGGCTGCACGGTGATGCAGGGCTTCTTGTTCAGCCGGCCGATCCCGCCCGATGAGCTGGAGCGCTGGTTGCAGCAAACCGTGCTGCCGCGCAAGGCACCGTGGATCGTGCAGGCCGGCGCCGAGCAGTTGGAGCCGCCGCGCAGCACCGGCGGCCGCCGGCCTTGAGCGGGCCGGTGCCGGC
>JANMKO010000420.1:0-4448 GCA_031372085.1 Betaproteobacteria bacterium | reverse complement strand
TGGACCCAGTTTCTGGGCGCCGGCAACGACAACCTGTTCAAGTTCGCCTTCACGGTGATGGCTACCTACCAGTTGCAGGTGGCCTGGCTGCCGCCGGCCCTGGCCGGGCTGGTGATCGGCGCGCTGTTCATCCTGCCGTTTGTGCTGTTCTCGGCCACCAGCGGCCAGTTGGCCGACAAACTGGAGAAGAGCCGGCTGATGCGCTGGGTCAAAGACCTGGAGATCGCCGTCATGCTGGTGGCCGCCGTCGGGTTCTTGATCCCCAGCCCGGCGCTGCTGCTGGCCTGCGTGGCGCTGATGGGCTTGCATTCCACGCTGTTCGGGCCGGTCAAGTTTGCCTACCTGCCGCAGCACCTGGCCGAGCGTGAGCTGACCGGCGGCAACGGCATGGTGGAGATGGGTACGTTTGTGGCCATCCTGCTGGGCAGCCTGGCCGGTGGCCTGCTGATCGCCCTGCCCGGCGTGGGCGCCACCGCCGTGGCGCTGGGCTGCGTGGGCGCCGCGCTGCTGGGGCGCTGGGTGGCGCAGCGGGTGCCGTTGTCACCGGCCACCGACCCGGCGCTGCGCATCAACTGGAACCCGCTCACCGAGACCTGGCGCAACCTGCGGCTGGCGCGCGAGAACAGCGTCGTCTTCCGCTCGCTGCTGGGCATCAGCTGGATGTGGTTTTTTGGCGCCGTGTTTCTGGCCAACTTCCCGATTTTTGCGAAACAGGTGCTGCATGGCGACGAGCAGGTGGCGTCGCTGCTGCTGGTGGTGTTTTCGATCGGCATCGGCACCGGCGCACTGCTGTGCGAGCGGCTGTCACGGCGCCATGTCGAGATCGGCCTGGTGCCGCTGGGCGCCATCGGCATGACGGTGTTTGCGGTGGACCTGTACTTTGCGTCGCGTGGCCTGCCGGCGCTTGCCACCCAGACGGCCACCCAGGCGGCCACCCAGGCGGCCACCCAGACGGCGGCTCACTTCATCACCCAGCCCGCGCACTGGCGGGTGATGGCCGATCTGGCGCTGCTGGCGCTGAGCGCGGGCCTGTACTCGGTGCCGATGTACGCGCTGATCCAGCTGCGCTGCCCGCCCACCCACCGGGCCCGCATCATCGCGGCCAACAACATCCTGAACGCGCTGTTCATGATCGTCAGCTCGCTGGGCGCCGGGCTGATGCTGAGTGCGGGCCTGTCGATCCCCGAGGTGTTTCTGGCCACCGGCCTGCTGAATGTGGCGGTGGCGTTGTATGTCTTCTTGCGGGTGCCCGAGTACCTGCTGCGCTTTGTGGTGTTTTTGTTGTCGCGGCTGTTGTACCGGGTGACGGTGACGGGTGATCAGCACCTGCCCGCGGCCGGTGCGGCCATCGTCGTCTGCAACCACGTCAGCACCATCGATGCGCTGCTGCTGATGGCGGCCAGCCCGCGTGCGATGCGCCTGCTCATCGACCCACGCCGCTTTGCCGTGCCGGTGCTGGGCTGGCTGTTGCGGCGGGCCCGGGCCATCCCGCTGGTGCCGCCCGACGTGGACCCGGTGGCCCACGCAGCGGCGCTGGACGCCGCCGACCGTGCGCTGGCGGCCGGTGAGTTGCTGGGCCTGTTTGCGGCCGGCGGCGCCACCCGCGACGACGGCCTGCAAGCCGTCGCGCCCGGGGTGATGGTGATCCTGGCCCGCCGGCCGGTGCCGGTGGTGCCGGTGGCGCTGCAAAGCCTGGGGAGCGCGTATTTTTCACGCAGTGGCGCCGCGCCGGGGGTTGATCGGCCGCTGCGAAGGGCGTGGTTCAGCCATGTTGGCGTGGCGATCGGGCCGGCACTGGCGCCGGACCAGGTGAGCCCCGAGGTTTTGCGCAGCCGGGTGCAGGCGCTGTTAGGCGCGGGCTGAAACGCGGCCAGCCAAGGCTTGCCGCCTGGCCGCCGGCCGATTGTGCAAAACAGCACAAAACCGCAGATAACCGCAGAAAACAGCGCCAGCGCCCCTGCCTCGCGGTGCATCCGGGCACGGTACGGCCCCGTACAGTTGTTTCTGGTTGTTGCCAATCCGGCGCAATCGCTGTTCAGCGCGCTGCCCGCGCCAATGCCTGGGGCCCCATGAACCTGTCGCGCGCAGCGCTGTTGCGCTTGTTGCCCTTTGTCGCTTTCATGGGCTTGCTGGCCCTGCGCGGCATGGCGCCCACCGACGCCCGCTGGGGCTTCGATACCCGCTGGCTGTACGGGCTGAACCTGCTGCTGGTGGGCGGCATGCTGTGCGCCTGGCGGCGCGAGTACGGTGAGCTGGCGCGGCAGAACCTGCCCAGCCCGGCCGAGTGGGCGGCCGCCGTCGGGCTGGGGCTGGTGGTGTTTGCGCTGTGGATCCGGCTTGACGCGCCTTGGATGCAGATCGGTGAGCCGACCGCCGCCTTTGTGCCGGTGGACGCACAAGGCCGGCTCGACTGGCCGCTGATCAGCGTGCGCTGGCTGGGCGCGGCGCTGCTGGTGCCGGTGATGGAAGAGCTGTTCTGGCGCTCTTTTTTGATGCGCTGGCTGCAAGCGCCGGTTTTCGAGGGCGTCAACCCGCGCCGGGTGGGCGTGCGGGCAGTGCTGCTGTCCACCTTTGTCTTCATGCTGGCGCACCCGCTGTGGCTGGCCGCCATCATCGCCGGCCTGGCTTATGCGCTGCTGTACCGCCACACCGGCAAGCTGTGGACGGCCGTGATCGCCCACGCCGTGACCAATGGCGCGCTGGGCGTCTGGGTGGTGATGACGGGGCAATGGCAGTTCTGGTGACGGGTGGGCCCGGCCTGGCCTGGCCCGACCGGGCCCGAGATCAACCGCGCCGCCAGTGCAGCCAGCGCTGGCGCAGGCGGTGCCGGGCGGCGCGGCCGGCGCGCCAGGCCCATGACGCCCGCACCCGCGCCAGCAGGCCTTGCTTCCACATCGCCCAGCGCCGGTAGGCCCTGGCAAACCAGGGCAGTTGCAGCAACGCGGGCTGGGTCAACGTGAACAAGCGCGCCACGATGGCCGTGCCCACCACCTTGGCCAGCACGATCACCACCAGGCCGAGCAGGCGCTGGCCGTGGGCGATCAAAAACAGCGCCAGCAGCTTGACCGGCAACAGCAGCAGCGTGGGCAGCAAGAACACCGCCAGCGCCGCGTAGGGCGGCAGCCGGCGCACCAGGTGCTCCACCCGGCGCAGCAGCGGCAGCCGGCCCATGGCGGCCAGCCCGCGTTGCAGCGGTTCCCAGCCCCATTCCTCAAACAGGATCAACAGCGCCAGCAGCGCGGTGGCGGCATGGCGCAGGCCGCGCAGCGCAGCGCGGGGCAGGTCGGTGAGCATGGGCCGCATCATGGCTGGCCGGCGCTGCGCCAGGCCGGTGCTCAGGGCGGGGCGCGCAGCAAGGTGCGCTGGGCTTGCAGCAGCACCGGCCGGTCGATCATCCTGCCGTCCAGCCGGGCCGCACCGGGTGACGCAGCATCGGCTGCCAGCACCCGGCGCGCCCAGTCCAGCGCCTGGGCACTGGGCGCCAGCGCGGCGTGGATGGGCGCGACCTGCTTCGGGTGCACGCACAGCTTGGCGCCCAGGCCGTGCCGGCGCGACCAGGCCAGATCGGCCAGCAGCCGGGCTTCGTCGTCGATCTGCGGCGTGACACCGGCCACCGGCGCGGCCAGGCCGGCGATGCGCGACGCCATCACCAGCCGGCTGGCGGCACAGGACAAACCATCCGACAGGTCGGCGATGTCGAGGTCCAGATCGAGTGCGAAGTCCAGCGTGCCGAAGACCAGCCGTTGCACACCGGCACTGGCCGCCACCGCGTCAGCTTGGGCGATGCCGCGCGCGCTTTCAATCAGCGCCAGCACCCGGGCGCCGGGCAGTGCGGCAAGCACGGCGGCGATCTGCCCGGGCGATTCGGCCTTGGCCAGCATCACGTCGGCCAGGCCGGCGCTGCGCAACAGCCGCAGGTCGTCGGCAAAACCGGCGGCGGCGGTGTCGTTGATGCGCACCACGGTGCGCTG
Organism: Betaproteobacteria bacterium; assembly: GCA_031372085.1. Lineage (GTDB taxonomy): Bacteria > Pseudomonadota > Gammaproteobacteria > Burkholderiales > Burkholderiaceae_C > Pseudaquabacterium. The sequence continues at coordinate 477 of JANMKO010000420.1, read as the reverse complement.
GCGCTCGGCGGCGCTGGCCGCTGCAGCCCAGGCGGCAATGGCATCGCGGGCGGCACTTTTGGCCTCGGCGGCCACCGCGTCTTCAAGGTCGAGCACCACCGCGTCGGCGCCGCTGGACAAGGCCTTGGCAAAGCGCTCGGGCCGGTTGCCGGGCACAAACAGGTAGGTGCGGGGGCTCGTCATGGCTCAGCGAAGGGTGGCCGTGGCGTGCATCGTCAACCAGCCGTCGTGGTCTTGCGCCCACAGCGTGACGGTCTTGCCGTCGGCGCCCGGCGCACCGTTCACTTTGACCGGGTGCCCGTCAAAGCTTGGCCGCACGGCTTTGAAGCCGAAGCTGGCCACGTCGGCCCCGGGCATCTGCCGGCGCAGCAAATCCAGCAGCAAGGTGGCGATCAGCGGGCCGTGCACCACCAACCCCGGATAACCCTCGACCTCGGTCGCGTACTTGCGGTCGTAGTGGATGCGGTGGCCGTTGAA
>JANMKO010000688.1:0-3021 GCA_031372085.1 Betaproteobacteria bacterium | reverse complement strand
GCGGTCAGATCGGTCGGCGCACGGGCCGGGGCGTCGGTTGGTTTGCCGGGCTTTGCCGGGCCCAAGCGCCAGCGCCAGCGGCCGTTGGCGTCAAGCCGGCGCAGGTCTTGCGCATCCGGTGCGGCGGCGGCCAGCGCGGACAGGCCGGGGCTGGCCACGCCCGGGCCGTCGGCATCTTGCGCCAGCACGGCGGCGGCCTGCAGCAGCAGGTCGGCCTGGGCCAGCGCGCCGGCCACCCGGGCCTCTAGCAGGCGCGCCAGGTTTTGCGCGGCGGCGGCTGCGCGCTGGTGTTGCAGGTTGCGCGCTTGCCAGACCGACAGCGCCACCAGCAGCGTCAACAGCAACGCCACCGCCAGCAGCCCCAGGGCGAGCGGCAACCCGTCGGGCGGGCGCCGGGCCGGCAGCAGGGAGGGGGTGGGATCGGGCTGCATCGGGCGCGGGCGCACTATGTCACATCTTGCAACATGTTCGCCGCGCACTGGCCGGCCGGCCGGGCGGCGCGCAACTGGCGCGCATTCGGCGGCGCGCAACCGGCGGCGCGGAACCGGCGGCGCACATCCTGAGGCGCACATCCTGCGGCGCGCAACCGGCTGCACCCAGCCAAGGCCCGGCCCGCGTCTGGGCCAGCGCAGGTCAGCGCAAGCCAGCGCAGGCCAGCGCAGGTCAGCGCAGCATCAACGCGCGCAGATCACCTTCCCAGCCCTTGAGCTTGTTCGCCGCATGCAGGCGCTGGGCCGGGCTGGTGCTGTTGTGCAGGCCGGCGATCAGCGCGCAGTTGGCGTCCATCAGGCCGTTGGCATAAGCCTGGTAGTCGGCGCGCGGCGATTGCAGCGGCTCGGCGGCCAGGCGGCGCAGGCCGGCCACCACGGTGGCCGTGTCGCCGCGCTCGGCCTGCCACTGGCGCAGGCTGCGCACGATGTCGATCTGGCGCGCGCGCCGCTCGGCCAGCCAGCGTTCGGGGTCGAAGGGCGACGCTGAAAGATCCAGCGCCAGGCGCCGGCGCTGTGCCTCGTCAAGCCGGCCGTACACCGTCTCGGCCCGGTCGAGGGCGCGCTCAAACGCGGCTTTCTGGCGCTTGGCCAGCACCGGCTGAAGGTAGTCGGCAGCGGCGTCGTCCTGTTTTTTGGCCTGCTGGCGCTCGATCTGCCTGATCTGCTCAGGCGACAAGCTGCGCACCAGATCGGCCAGCGCCGGCACGACGTGCTCAAAAGCACGCTCGCCGCGCTGCTGCCAGGCCAGCACCGTGCTGCACACCTGGCTGGCAGTGATTTTGTCCACGGCCAGCAGCTGCATCGTGGCCAGCGCCTGGGCATAGTCACGCAGCTGGGTGCTGCGGTGCCAGGCCAGCCAGTCGTCGAGCGCGGCTTTGACCACCGGGGTTTGCTCGGCGGTGAAATCGGCATAGCCGTCCAACCACCAGTAAGCCACCAGCGGCGCCTGGTTGTAGCTCAGGCGCAGGGCGCTGCAACCCACCAGCAACGGGCCGGCCAGCGCCAGCAGCAGCCAGATAATCCGGCGTTTAAACCACTGCATCAATCGGGCTCCTACATGGCGACGGATATTGAGACGACCCCGGCGACGGAAAGTTCATCGGCCAGCCTGCACGGCGGCGCCCTGGACATCGTGATCATGGCGGCGGGCAAAGGCACGCGGATGAAGTCAAGCCTGCCCAAAGTGCTGCACCGGCTGGCCGGCCGGCCGCTGCTGGGCCATGTTTTGGCCACCACCGCCACGCTGGGCCCGCACCGCTGCTGGGTGATCACCGGCCACGGCGCCGACCAGGTAGAAGCCGCGCTGGCCGGCAGCGCGGCGGTGTCGGTGCGGCAGGTGCCCCAACTGGGCACGGGCCATGCCGTGCAGCAGGTGGCCCGCCATTTGTCGGATGCCGGCACGACGCTGGTTCTCAACGGCGATGTGCCCCTGATCGAGGCCAGCACCGCCCGGGCGCTGGTGGCCGCCTGCGCTGGCCAGCGCCTGGCGTTGCTAACGATCCCCCTGGCCGACGCCACCGGCTACGGCCGCATCGTGCGGGCGGCCGGGCCGGCGGCGCCGGGTGCGGACGCCGCAGAGGGCGGGGCGGGCGGCGCGGTGCTGGGCATCGTCGAGCACAAAGACGCCACACCGGCGCAGCGCCAGATCCGTGAGGTCTACACCGGCATGATGGCCGCGCCCACGGCCGCGCTGAAACGCTGGCTGGCGGCCCTGCGCAATGACAACGCGCAAGGCGAGTACTACCTGACCGACATCGTGGCCCTGGCCGTGGCCGACGGCCTGCCGGTGGTGGCCACCCCGGCGCGTGACGAGACCGAGGTGCTGGGCGTGAACAGCCCCGTGCAACTGGCCGATCTTGAGCGCCGCCTGCAGCGCCGCCAGGCCGATGTGCTGCTGGAGGCCGGCGTGCGGCTGGCCGACCCGGCGCGGTTTGACCTGCGCGGCACGCTGGCCACCGGCCAGGACGTGGAGATCGATGTCGGTTGCGTGTTCGAGGGCGCGGTGCAGCTGGGCGACAACGTGCAGATCGGCGCCCACTGCGTGCTGCGCAACGCGGTGCTGGCGGCCGGCGTGGTGGTGCAGCCGTTCAGCCACATCGACGGCGCCCGCGTGGGGGCCGGCTCGATCATCGGGCCCTATGCCCGGCTGCGCCCGGGTGCCGAGCTGGCCGAGGACGTGCACATCGGCAACTTTGTCGAGGTCAAGAACTCCACGCTGGCGCGCGGCGCCAAGGCCAACCACCTGGCGTATCTGGGTGACGCCACGGTGGGCGAGCGTGTCAACTACGGCGCCGGCAGCATCACCGCCAACTACGACGGCGCCAACAAGCACCGCACGGTGATCGGCGCCGCTGTGCACATCGGCAGCAATTGCGTGCTGATCGCGCCGGTGACCATCGGCGCTGGCGGCACGGTGGGCGGCGGCAGCACGGTGAGCAAAAACACGCTGCCGGGCCAGCTGACGGTGGCCCGCGGCAAGCAGGTGGCGATCACCGGCTGGACGCGGCCGGTGAAGGGGGTCAAGGGCTGA
>JANMKO010000411.1:0-2842 GCA_031372085.1 Betaproteobacteria bacterium | reverse complement strand
CACGATGGTGCGCATCACCGATGTGCACGCCTCGCTGCGCTTCTACATCGACGCCTTGGGCTTGCAAGTGCTGTCGCGGCAAGACGTGCCGCAGGGGCGCTTCACGCTGATCTTCATGGCAGCGCCGGGCGACACCCAGGCGCAGGTGGAGCTCACCCACAACTGGGATCCAGAGCCCTGCACCGGCGGGCGCAACTTCGGCCACCTGGCCTACGCGGTGGACAACATTTACGACACCTGCCAGCGGCTGGTGGACCACGGGGTGGCCATCAACCGCCCGCCGCGCGACGGCCGCATGGCGTTTGTGCGGTCGCCCGACGGCATTTCGGTCGAGTTGTTGCAGCGTGGGTTGGCACTGCCCTCGGCGCAGCCCTGGGCGTCGATGCCCAATGTGGGGGTGTGGTGAGCGTGACCACGCCGCACGTGGCCGCAACCAGCGTGGTGGTGGCACGCATGCCGGGCTCTTTGCCGATGGGTGGCGTGGTGCCAAACACCCCCATCCACGCCTGGGCCGAGACGCCGCCCGCGCTGGCTTTTGGGCCGGCGCCGGCTGGCGCACCGCCATGCCGCACCGACATCGATCTGGCGGGTTTGCTGGCCTTCACCATCGACACGGTCATCAGCACCAGCGAGGCCAGGGCGTTGATCGTGCACAGCGAGGCGATGGGCTTCCGGCGGGAGGCACCCGGCATCAGCACGCCGCCGGGCATGCGCATGAACAAGTCGGTGCACTGGGTGGCCGATGACATGTTGCTGGGGCCGATCTTCCAGCGTTTGGCCCCCCTGCTGCCGGCAGCACTGGACGGTGCGCCGCTGCATCCGCGCCTGAGCCACCGGTTGAACATTTACCGCTACGACGACAACGATGTCTTCAACCCCCACACCGACGGTGACTGGCCTGGGTTCAGCCTGAGCGACGACCGGCGCGAGATGCTGCAGTGGCCCCCGGGCTTGCGGTCCAAGCTGACCATGCTGCTCTACCTCAATGGCCCGGACGACGGCGTGGTGGGCGGTCACACGCGGTTGTACCGGCCGGACGGCGGCGCCGTGAACGTGGTGCCGCGTGCCGGCGCCGCACTGTTTTTTCGGCACGGCTTTGGCCCTGGGTCGGTGCTGCACGAAGGCGCGCGGGTGCATGGCAGCGTGCCCAAGTACGTGGCGCGCATCAACGTGATGTACGACAGCGGCGCGCGCGTGTCCGATTGACTGCGGCCATGCCGGTGCGCCATTGGTGCACAGGCTTGTGGCCATGATCGGCAGGTCATTCGCGCGTCATCTGCGCGGCGCCAGCCGGCGTCGCGGCGCCGCACAACCAGGCAGACCATGGCCGCTGCCCGCCTGTGCCCGCCCGGAAGCATTTTTCAGTGCGGTCCAGTGGCTTGTGCTGTGCGTGGCGGTCATCGGCACACGCCAACTGGGCTTGCTCATCCTGATGCACGACGCCGCCCACGGCTTGCTGCACCCCCATCGGCGCGTCAATGCGGGTTTATGAACAGGCGGGTCTTGACAGCTAGAGTTTGCGGCTAGAGTTTGTCAAGCGGCCGCCGGCAAACTGCCGCGCCCATCCCAGGAGAACCCCATGCAACCCACCCCCTCCCCACTGGCCACGCTGCGTGACCCGGGCCTGCTCAAGACCGACGCGCTGATCGGCGGTGAATGGGTGTCGGCCGGCGTGGCCAGCCACAGCCGCTTCGACGTGATCGACCCGGCCACCGGCGCCAAGCTGGCCGACGTGGCCAACCTGGGCGCGGTGGACTGCCACAACGCCATCATGGCGGCCGACAAAGCCGGTGCGGCGTGGCGCAGCAAAACCGCCAAAGAGCGCGGCGCCATCCTGATGAAGTGGTTTGCGCTGATGCACCAGCATGCCGATGACCTGGCCCGCATCATGACCGCCGAGCAAGGCAAACCGCTGGCGGAGGCGCGCGGTGAGGTGGTCTACGGCGCCAGCTTCATCGAGTGGTTTGCCGAAGAGGCCAAACGGGTCTACGGCGAGACCATCCCCACCACCGACAACAACAAGCGCTACATCGTCATCAAGCAGCCGGTGGGCGTGTGCGCGGCCATCACGCCGTGGAACTTCCCCATCGCCATGATCACCCGCAAGGTGGCGCCGGCGCTGGCCGCCGGCTGCACCGTGGTGATCAAGCCAGCCGAGGCCACGCCGTTGTCGGCGCTGGCACTGGCTGAGCTGGCCCAGCGCGCGGGCCTGCCGGCCGGTGTGCTCAATGTGCTCACCGCCGATGCCGAGCAGTCGATCCTGATCGGCCAGGTGCTTTGCTCCAGTGACGTGGTGCGCCATCTGTCGTTCACCGGGTCTACCGAGGTCGGCCGCATCCTGGCCCGGCAATGTGCGCCCACCGTCAAGAAGATCAGCCTGGAGCTGGGCGGCAATGCGCCGTTCATCGTCTTCGACGACGCCGACATCGATTCAGCCGTAGACGGCGCAGTGGTCAGCAAATACCGCAACGCCGGCCAGACCTGCGTCTGCACCAACCGGTTTTATGTGCAGGCTGGCGTGTACGACCAGTTTGTGCAAAAGCTGGCCGCCCGGGCCGGCGCCATCCAGCTGGGCAACGGGTTTGATGCCGGTGTGCAGCAGGGGCCGATGATCGACGACCAGGCCGTTGCCAAGGTCGAGGCCCATGTGGCCGACGCGCTGGCCAAAGGCGCCCGGCTGGTGGCCGGCGGCGGCCGGGCAGCGGGCTTGGGTGAGCGGTTCTTCAGCCCCACGGTGCTGGCCGATGTCACGCCCGAGATGCTGTGCTCGAAGGAAGAGACCTTCGGCCCGGTGGCCCCGGTGACGCGCTTCGACACTGAGGCCGAGGCCATCGCGCTGGCC
>JANMKO010000391.1:0-6363 GCA_031372085.1 Betaproteobacteria bacterium | reverse complement strand
GGCATCCAGGGCATGGGCCTGGCGTATGCCACCAGCAACCGCGGCGCCTGCCATCTGCGCGGCTACACGGTGGCCAGTGAGGTGCTGGGCATCCCCATCAAGACCGACCCGCTGGTGGCCGACGGCAAGCCCGAGCTGGTGATGGCCTTCCAGGATGCCACCGCCGCGTTTGACTCGGCTGGCATCTGCATCTTCACCAGCTTTGCCTGGGGCCTGGCCGACGTGCAGCCGCAGGTGGCGGCGGCCTGTGGCGATGAGTTCACGCTGGAGAACCTGAGCCTGATCGGTGAGCGCATCTGGAACATGGAGCGCGACTTCAACAACCGCGCCGGCTTTACCGAGAAAGACGACACCCTGCCGCCGCGGCTGCTGAACGAGCCGATCAAGACCGGCCCGGCCAAAGGCCTGGTCAGCAAGCTGCCCGAGATGCTGCCCAAGTACTACGAGATCCGCGGCTGGGACAGCGGCGGCCGGCTCAAGACCGAGACGCGGGCCAAGCTGGGGCTCTGACCACCCGGCGGGCCCGGTGCACAAGGCGGTTTTCGGACCGCCTTGTTTGTTTCTGATCGACCGTCCTCACCCCCGAAAGTTGATGCCATGAAGCATGTGATCCTGGGCGCCGGCCCGGCCGGTGTGATCGCCGCCGAAACCATCCGCAAAAACGCGCCCTACGACCAGATTCTGCTCATCGGCGACGAGCCCGAGGCACCGTACTCGCGCATGGCCATCCCCTATCTGCTGATCGGCAACGTGGCCGAAGAGGGCACGCACCTGCGCCACGGCGTGCAGCACTTTGCCCTGCAGCGCATCCAGATCAAGCGCGCCCGCTGCACGGCGGTGGATGTGCTGCGGCGCAGCGTCACGCTGTCCGACGGCAGCATCGTCTTGTTCGACCGGCTGCTGATCGCCACCGGCTCATCGCCCGCCACGCCGCCCATCCCGGGCATCGACGGCCCGGGCGTGCACGCCTGCTGGACGCTGGCCGACGCGCGCGCCATCATGGCGCTGGCCCAGCCGGGGGCCCGGGTGTTGCAGATGGGCGCCGGCTTCATCGGCTGCATCATCATGGAGGCGCTGGCCGCCCGGGGCGTCAAGCTCACCGTGGTGGAGATGGGCGACCGCATGGTGCCGCGCATGATGGGCCCCACCGCCGGCAGCATGATCAAAGACTGGTGCGAGAAAAAAGGCGTGACGGTGCACACCGGCGCCCGGGTCGAGGCGGTAGAGCGGCCGGCGCCTGTGGTTGCAGCAACCCCAGCAGCAGCGCCTGCCACAACCCCTGCCGCAGCCCCGGCGGCGGCCGCCCCGCCCCCGCTGGCCGCACCAAAGCCGGTCCCCGCCCCTGCCCCCGCGCCGGGTTTTTTGCACAAGCTGGCGCAGCTCCTGGGTTTTGCCCACGCGCCGGTGCCGGCACCGGCCCGGGTATCGGCGCCGGCCCCCGCCCCAGCGGTGGCTGCGGCCCCCGCCACGGCGCCGGCCGTGGCCGCAGCCGCGCCCGTGCCTGCTGCGCCGGCCACCCCCGCCGCGCCGATGACGGTGCGCCTGTCCACCGGCCAGCGGCTGGACGCCGACCTGGTGATCAGCGCCACCGGCGTCAAGCCCAACATCGGCTTTCTTGAGCACTCGGGCATCACCTGCCTGGTCGGTGTGCTGACCGACGAGCACCTGCAAACCAGCGTGCCCGGCATTTACGCCGCCGGTGATTGCGCGGAGGCGTTTGACAAGATCAGCGGCACAACAATAGTCAGCGCCATCCAGCCCAACGCCGCCGAGCAGGCCCGGGTGGCCGCGCTCAACATGGTCGGCAAGACCACCGCGCTGAAGGGCGTGACGCAGATCAACGTGCTCGACACACTGGGCCTGATCTCGGCCAGCTTTGGCAACTGGCAGGGCGTGGCGGGCGGTGAGCAGGTTGAATTGGCCGACCGCGCGGCCGGCAAGCTGTTGAGTCTGATGTTCTCGGGCGACCAGCTGGTGGGCTGCAACGCCATCGGCTGGACCGAGCATGTGGGCGTGATGCGCGGCCTGGTGGAGGGCCAGGTCAAGCTGTCGCCCGACTGGAAACAGCGCCTGATGGACGACCCCACGCTGCTGATGGAGGCCTACCTGGCCAACGCCCAGGCGCAGCAAGACCGGGCCCACGTGCGTTGATGCAGGCAGGCCCGCCGCCGTCTCACGCCTGTCCGACATGAAAATCACCTTCAAGCTCTACGCCAGCCTCACCGACTACCTGCCCGCCACCGCCCGCATCGGCAACCGCATCGAGTTGGAGGTGGCGCCCGACGCCACCATCGCGCAAATCATCGAGCCCTACGGCATGCCGATCAAGCTGGTGCACCTGGTGCTGGTCAACGGCGTCTACATCCCGCCCGAGGCACGCGCCACCCGCACGTTTACCGAAGGTGATGTGCTGGCGATCTGGCCACCCATTGCCGGTGGCTAGCGCCGTGGCCACGGCGTTGCCCGCCCCCCGCACCGTGCCCACCACTTTTGAGCGCGAGCAGGGCTTTTCGGACGCCGACTGGCAGCGCTGCCTGCCCGGCGCGGTGGGCGCCCACCTGCTGGATTTGGGCCAACCCGGCCAGGCGCGAGTGCAGATTGGCGCGGGCGATCTGGTCATGCGCTGGCAGGTGCTGGCGCCGCGCCAGATTGCGCTGATGCGCATGCCGCGCCTGCGGGTGCACTACCAGTTCACCGGCGTGACCGACAGCGAGCGGGTGGCCTTCATGCGCTACTTTGATCTGTACACCCAGCGCGGCGGCGGGTGACCGCCGCGCGGCGTGCGGCAAAAAAACGGCGGCCCAGGGCCGCCGCTGTGCGCTGTCAGGCAGCGGCTTGGGGCGCCGCTGCCGTGCCGCTCAGCCCTGGCCGGCGGCGCAGCGCCGCCACGCCGGCCAGCGCCAGACCGGCCAGTGCCAGGCTGCCCGGCTCGGGCACTTGCAACGCGCCAGGCACGTTGACGGTGATGTCCGACTCGGTCAACACCGCACCGGCAGCGTCGCGCACTTGCAGTGAAAACGCCGTGCTGCTGGCACCCAGCGGGTTGAAGGCGGTGCCGAAAAACGGATCGATGAAGGCCATCTCCATGTTCCAGCTCTCGGGGTTGGTCGGGTGGCTGCTGATGTTGACGTACGACAGCGAGACGGTCGCCGTCATGTCGGTATCGATGCCGAGAAAAACCTGGCAGCCGGTGCAGTTGCCCAGGCTGTAGCCAAAGTCGAAGCTCCAGTTGGCCCGGTTCAAACCGTCCGGCAGGTAGACGCCGTTTTGGACAGTGAAGGTGCCGACACCGTCATTGGCCAGGAACACGCCGTTCTTGTAGGCATGCGCGCCCATGGCCGTGGTGACGCCGTTGGCGCTGTTGACATCAAACAGCACGCCCGACAGGCCATTGCCGGTGTAGGCCGCCTCCCAGGGCGCGTAAGTCATCAGCGCGGCTTGGGCGCCGATGGACGTGGCGGCCACCACCGCCAGTGAAATAAATCGAAGCATCATGATGAATCCCTATCAAGCAGTTGCCAGCGATATCCGGGGGTCCGGAGCGCCGCCGCTCAGTGCGTGACACAACGCACGATTCGGGCCTCAATTCAAATTATTTGAAAAAAGTGTTGAAAATCAACAGTGCGGCAAGCCGTGGCGGCATGTTGTCCTACGCCACGCTGCGGCACGGCGGGATGGCTGTAAACAATGCCGACGCCAAGCGCCGGTGCCGCAACCAGCCGGGCCGGCGCGTCAGGCGCGCGCCGGCAGCGCCCAGCCCAGCAACTCGGCCAGCCGGGTGACCACCCAGGTGGCCTCGGCCGGGCTGCAGCCCGATTCAGCCTGGGCCAGACCGGCCTGGGTGCGCTGCAACACCAGGTCTTCGGCCACGCCCTGGTCATGGTGCTGGGCCTGGCTGTGCTCGACCAGCATTTGCGCCATGTCCTCGCACAGCTCGTAGCGGGCCCGAAACTCGGCCACCGAGACCATGCGCCGGCCCCGGGTGTCGGCATGCACCGCCTCGAACGACGGCGGGATGTGGATCTGGTAGTCATCGGACATGCGGGTTTGTACCGCATCGGCGGCGGGTGGCGCTCAGCCCGGCACGAAATGGTGGGCCCGCCGCCGCCGATGGACAAATGGCACCGCCGCTCTGCCGGGCGATGGGGTGTGCTGGCGCTCGAACCCGCCGTCAAGTCACACAGCCCGCCTCAACCAGTGCCTGCGCCTTTACCGCCACCGGCTCCGGCACCCGGTAGCCGTAGCGCACCGCAGTCAGCTCGGCCAGGATGCTGACGGCAATCTCGGGCGGCGTGCGGGCGCCGTTTTTCAGCCCCACCGGGCCGTGCAGCCGCGCAAACTGCGCGTCGGTGATGCCAAAGTGCTCTTGCAGCCGTTCCTTGCGCTTGGCCTGGTTGACGCGCGATCCGATGGCGCCGACATAAAACGCCGGGCTGGCCAGCGCTTCCATCAGCGCCAGGTCGTCCAGCTTGGGGTCGTGGGTCAGGGCGATGATGGCGGTGTGGCCGTCGGGCTTGATGGCGTTGACGGTGTCATCGGGCATGGTGCGCAGCAAGGTGGCGCCGGGCACCTCAAAGCCGGTGGCGTATTCGTCGCGCGGGTCGCACACCAGCACCTGGTAGCCCAGCGCGGTGGCCATCTGCGCCAGGTATTGCGTCATCTGGCCGGCGCCAATCAACAACAGCCGCCAGTGCGGGCCGTGGTGGGTGGTGAGCTGGGTGTCGCTCAGGTCAAGTTCGTCGCTCATTTGCTCATCTTGGGTGGCGGGCCTCAACGCCACCTCGCCGGTGGCGATGGTCAGCACCCGGCGCACCCGCTCACCGTTGCTCAGCTTGGCCAGCAATTCATTGAGCTGGGTGCGTGGCAGCACGGGCTCCAGCACCAGCTCGATCAACCCGCCGCAGGGCAGGCCAAAGCGGTGCGCGGCGTCGGCGTCGATGCCGTAGCGCACCACCTGGGGCCGGCCGGACGCCAGCACGCCGTCGCGTGCCTTGTCGATCAGATCGTCCTCGATGCAGCCGCCCGAGACGCTGCCGGCAATCACGCCGTCATCCCGCACCGCCACCGCTGAGCCGGGCGGGCGCGGTGCCGACCCCCAGGTGCGGGTGATGGTGCCCAGCACCACGCGGTGGCCGGCCGCCACCCACTGGGTGATCTGGCGCAGCACATTGAGATCGACGTTGTCCATGGCGGGCGGGGCGGTAGGGAGAGAGGCCGCAGCATAAACCGGCGTTTCGGTGCGCGCCTGCGCCGGGCGTGCGGGCGCCAAAACAGCGCCCGGCCTACACTCGACGCCCAGCAAAAACCACCCGGAGATCGGCATGCAAGCGTTCGACTACAGCAAACCCGCCATGCTGGCCGATGCGGTGCGCGCGGCCGGCGCCGACGGCGCCAAGCTGATCGCCGGTGGCCAAAGCCTGCTGGCGTCGATGAAGCTCGGCCTGGCCGCGCCCCAGGCGCTGGTCGATCTGGCGGCCATCGCCGACTTGACAGGCATCACCGTCGGGGCGGGTGTGGTCAAGATCGGCGCGATGACCACCCATGCCGCCGTGGCGGCCCATGCCGGGCTGGCGGCGGCCATCCCCGCGCTGGCCGATCTGGCCGGCAAGATCGGTGACCGGCAGGTGCGCCACCGCGGCACCCTCGGTGGCAGCCTGGCCAACAACGACCCGGCGGCCTGCTACCCGGCGGCCGTGCTGGGCCTGGGCGGCACGGTGCACACCGACCGCCGATCGATTGCCGCCGATGATTTTTTCAAAGGCCTGTTCGAGACCGCGCTGGCCGACGGCGAGGTGATCACGGCGGTGAGCTTCCCAGTGCCCGACCGGGCCGGCTGGCAGAAGTTCAAGCAGCCGGCGTCGCGCTTCGCCATCGTCGGCGTGTTTGTCAGCCGGGGGCCGCAGGGGGTGCGGGTGGCCGTCACCGGCGCCGGGGCCGGCGTGTTCCGTGCCACCGGCCTGGAGGCCCGGCTGGCAGCCCAGCTGCCGGGCAGCTGGTCGGCCGCCGCGCTGGCCGGCGCCACCGTGTCGGCCGATGGCTTGAACAGCGATCTGCACGGCTCGGCCGAGTACCGGGCGGCGCTGATCCCGGTGCTGGCCGGGCGTGCGGTGGCGGCCTGAGCGGGGTTTGCTGCCCGTGCTTTGTTGACCGCGCTTTGCGGACCGTGGTTTCGTGACCGTGGTTTCGTGACCGTGGTTTCGTGACCGTGGATTCGTGACCGTGCCTTCTTGACCGTGTTTTTGCACCCGGCTGGGGCCGCACCCGGGGCGGCGGCCACCCGTGGGTGTTGTTGCTTGCCGCAGGCAGTTTAAAACCCGCAGGCCACCACCAAAGCAGACAACCAGGCCCGCCAGGCCCGGCAGG
>JANMKO010000357.1:0-2416 GCA_031372085.1 Betaproteobacteria bacterium | reverse complement strand
TCGGTGCTGTCCACGCGATACGGGCGCGCTGCGGCGTTGCGAATGCTCGCAATGCCTACGGGCATTGCTGCGCTTCGCGCCTTGCATCGCATCCCGTCTCGCGTGTCCCTCACCGCCCATTTCAATGATTCAGTGGACTAGCGCACGCCGGGCAGAGCCCGAGCCGAGTTCGTGGTGGTTTGGCAGCCGGCCACCTGTGCAGCAGCTGCCGTCCGGGCGGCCCCGTCTGTGCGCAGGCGCCCGCCCATGTCTTTGATCGGTGTACCGGCCTTCATCCTGGTCCGCGCGTCACCCCGGGCCGCGTGTCAGCCGCGCCAGCGACGCCGGCGCGTCGTCTGACTGATTGCGGCGGCATTCTCCTGGCGGCGGCGCCGCCGCTGCGCGCTACGCTGGGTGTGTGCACAGCCCCGTGTACGCCAAATGCAGGTGGGATCATGACGATCACGACGCACAGCGCACGCATCACCGGCCCGCTGCCCTACAGCGCCGCCAGCGGCCACAAGGGCACCATCCCGCTGGGGCCTTGCCTGGTCGAGCGCCTGGACAACCAGTGGATCGACATCGTCTGGGGTGCGCGCGGCCAGCGGTCGGCCGCCTTGCCAGTGGCGGACATCGAGGCGGCGCAGCAACACGGCAATCTGGTCCTGCTCGACTGACGGTGTCGCGGGCCGGTGATCGCCGAGGCGCTGGCGGGCAGTGATTGTTTGACCGCAGCGCAAATCGCCGACTTGGCTGGGTCAAGCTCGCGCAACTTGCTGGACGATGAGGCCGCTCACCTCGCGCGGTTGGTGCCGGCAGACCGATCAACCTGCGCGGGGCGGCCGGTTGCGCAGGCGTCCGTCAGCCAATCACCTCCGGCCACTCGGTATGAAACCACTGCCCGGCTGGCCGGTCGATGCGCTCATAGGTGTGCGCACCAAAAAAATCGCGCTGGGCCTGCAGCAGGTTGGCGCTCAGGCGCTCGGTGCGCAGGCTGTCGTAGTAGGCCAGTGACGCGCTGAAGGCCGGCACGGGGATGCCGTGGCCCACCGCCAGCGCCACCACCTGGCGCCAGGCCGGTTGGCTGCGGTTGAGCACGTGCTGGAAAAACGGCGCCAGCATCAGGTGGCGCTGCGCCGCGTCCGTGCTGGCCGGCCCGGCGCCAGCCGCCCCGGTCCGGTAGGCCACGGTGATGTGCTTGAGAAACCGCGCCCGGATGATGCAGCCGCCGCGCCAGATGCCGGCAATCGCGCCCAGATCCAGTGCCCAGCCTTTTTTGTCGCTCATCGTCTGCATCAGGTCCAGCCCCTGGGCGTAGCTGACGATCTTGCTGGCGTACAGCGCGTCATGCACTTGCGCCACCAGTGTGGCTTTGTCGATGGCCAGCCGGGCAACCGGGCCTTGCAGCAGGCCGCTGGCCACGCCGCGCAGCGCTTTTTGCGACGACAGCACACGCGCCTCCACCGCTGCGTTGATGGTGCTGATGACCACCGCGTTGTCGGCGGCATTCAACAGCGTCCACTGGCCGGTGCCTTTTTGCCCGGCCTTGTCCAGGATCAGCTCGACGATGGGTTGCCCGGTGCCAGGGTCGCGCTGGGCCAGTGCGGCGGCGGTGATCTGGATCAGGTAGCTTTGCAGGTCACCCTCGTTCCACTGCGCAAATACCGCCGCCATCTCATCGCTGTCCAGCCCGGCGGCCTTGAGCAGGCTGTAGGCCTCGCAGATCAGCTGCATGTCACCGTACTCGATGCCGTTGTGGATCATCTTGACGTAGTGGCCGGCGCCGCCCGGGCCGATGTGGATGACGCAGGGCTGGCCGTCCACTTTGGCCGCTATGGCCTCAAAGATGGGACGCAGCACCTGCCAGGTAGAGCCCGGCCCGCCCGGCATGATGGACGGGCCCTTGCGCGCGCCCTCCTCACCGCCCGACACACCCGCGCCCACAAAGCGCAGGCCCAGCGGGGTGAGCTGGGCGTCGCGGCGCTCGGTGTCGGTGTACAGGCTGTTGCCGCCGTCGATCACGATGTCGTCGGCGTCCAGCAGTGGCGTCAGTTGCGCGATCACCGCGTCCACCGCCGGGCCGGCCTTGACCATGATCATGATCTTGCGCGGCCGGGCCAGGCTGTGCACCAGCGCTTGCAGCGTGGCGCAGCCGGTGAGGCGTTTGCCGGGCTGGGCGGCGATGAAGGCGTCGGTGGTGGCGCCGGTGCGGTTGTAGACGCTGACGGCAAAGCCCCGGCTCTCGATGTTGAGCACCAGGTTCTGGCCCATCACGGCCAGGCCGATCAGGCCGAAGTCGTTCAGCGCAGCCGGCGTGGCCGGCGTGCCCGGCGTGCGCATGGGCCCGGTCATGGCGCCGCCGCAATCTGCCGCAGCGCCTGCTCAAACACTTCAACCGGCTGGCCGCCGGAGATCAAATGCCGGTCGTTGATGATGA
>JANMKO010000341.1:0-6582 GCA_031372085.1 Betaproteobacteria bacterium | reverse complement strand
GCATCGCCCAGCTTGTAGAGCACGATGAACAGCAAAAAAACCGCCGCGCCCGGCTGCGAGAAATAGCTGCGCAGCCCGTTCAGCAAGGTCTCGAAGCGGGCCCGCCGCGCCGCCCAGGC
The DNA here is from genome assembly GCA_031372085.1 of Betaproteobacteria bacterium. Taxonomy (GTDB): domain Bacteria; phylum Pseudomonadota; class Gammaproteobacteria; order Burkholderiales; family Burkholderiaceae_C; genus Pseudaquabacterium. Next base: position 6,463 of record JANMKO010000341.1, on the reverse strand, counting down.
GGCCAGCGGCAGCGTGAAGGCCAGGCCCATCAGCAGCGCCAGCAGGTCGATCCAGCGCGCTTGCAGCGCGGGCGGCAGTGTGTGCGTCAGTGCGCCCGCGCTGGCCGACCGCGCCAGCCACGGCCCCAGCAGCGCCTGCGCCACCGGGGTGAACAGCTGCAAGGTGGCCCCGTAGCCCACCGCCACCGCCAGCACCACGGCCAGAAAACCCAGCAAATCATGGCGCGCAGCGCTGCGCGGCGCGTCGTGCGGGCCGGCCGGCGGGGGCGGCGGCAGGCGCGGCAGGGCCAGCGCCGAGAACAGCGCCACGCCGGCCATGATGGCGGCCATCAGCCGGTAGACCTGCGGCCATGACCAGCCGCTGCCCTGCACCGCGTCGGTCCAGATCAGCGCCACGCCGCCCGACAAAATCATCGCCAGGCGGTAGCCCAGCACATTCAGCGACGCGCCCAGCCCGCGCTGCGCCGGTGCCAGCAAATCGGTGCGGTAGGCGTCGATCACCACGTCTTGCGACGCCGAGACAAACGCCACCAACACCGCCAGCAGCGCAAAACCTTGCAATGCGCCGCTGGGCGGGGTGGCCGACAGCCACCACAGTGTGGCCGCCAGCCCGAGCTGGCTGAGCACCAGCCAGCCCCGGCGCCGGCCGAGCGCGGGCCACAGCTCAAACCGGTCCATCAGCGGCGCCCACAAGAACTTGAAGGTGTAGGGCAGGCCGACCAGGCTTAAAAACCCGATCGTGGCGATGTCCACACCCTCGGTGCTGAGCCAGGCCTGCAGCGCCTGGCCGGTGAGCGCCAGCGGCAGGCCCGAGGCAAAGCCGAGCACGGCCACCACGAACAGCGCGTAGGCGCCGGCGACTGGCGCTTGGATCGGCGCGTGGGTTGGCGGCCGGGTTGGTGGCCCGGCAGGTGGCCGGGCAGGCGGCCGGGCGCTCGGCCTGTCGGGCGCTGGCGCGGGCACGCTCACCGGGGGCCGGGCGGGCAATCGGGCGCCGGGCGGTCGGCGTGATGGCCCAGCAGCACGTCGATCAACCGGTCTTTGTCCAGCCACTGCTCATCGACCCAGGCGCTGAGCCGCTGCCGGTAGGCCTTGTCGCCCATCGGGTCAGGGCCCAGCACGTCGGCCGGGATGGCGCGCTGCTGCACCCGCACCGTCACCGCGCCGATGCGCCCGCAGAGCAAATCCCAGAACTGCGGCGTGCCGTGCGGGTAGACGATGGTCACATCCAGCAGCGCCTCAAACTGCTCTCCCATCGTGGCCAGCGCAATGCCCAGGCCGCCGATCTTGGGTTTGAGCAAGTGCCGGTACGGGCTGGCCTGCGCCGCCTGCTTGGCCGGTGTGCAGCGTGTGCCCTCGACAAAATTGATCACCGAGGTGGGGATGCGCTTGAACTTCTCACACGCCTCGCGCGTGGCTTTCAGGTCGTTTTGCCGGGCGCCATGGCCCCGACCCCGCTTCATGAACGGGAAGTCGAGCGCCCACCAGGCCAGGCCGATCACCGGCACCCAGATCAGCTCTTGCTTCAAGAAAAATTTGAGAAACGGGATGCGGCCATGAAAGATGCGCTGCAACACCAGGATATCGACCCAGCTCTGGTGGTTGCTCGACACCAGGTACCAGCCTTGCCGGTGCAGCTGGTCGGTGCCCTGCACGTCCCATGTCGCCGGGCGCACGGCGGCGATCCAGGCGTTGTTGATGGCCACCCAACCGGCCGCCAGCGCGGTGAGTGCCCGGTCGCACGGCCGGCGCACGGCGTCCACCGGCAGCAGCCACTTCAGCAGCGCCGGCAGCATCATCAGCGTGGTCAGCGACACGGTGCTGGTGGTCAGCGTGGCGGCGGTGATGGCACCGCGCAGCGGGGCGGGCAGGCGGGCCAGCATCAACCGAGGGCCGGCTGGGCGGCGCTGCGCCGCCCAGGGTGGCGCGCGCGAGATTGCCCGATCGACACCGCCGCGCTCAAGGCTTGCCCGATTGACGCGCCAGGCCGTCGCGGCACTTGGCCCGCTCTGACGCGTCGACCACGGCTTCGCAGCGGGCCACCGCGTCGTTGATGCCGGCCGGCCCCGTCTTGCTGCGGCTGGCCGCACGTGCCGCTGGCCTGGCCGGCGCGTCCGCTGATTTGCCGAGGGGGATGTTGATTTGCGGTTTGGCCGGCTGCTCGGGCCGAAGTTCACCCGGCATGGTGGCGCTGTCGCGGGTTTCGGCAGGGCTCATCAGGCGCGGCGGCGGCTTGGCGGGGCTTGGTGCCGAGGCCGCAGGCCCCGGCGCTGGGGCGTTGCCTTGCGCGCTGGCGGCCAGGCCGGCCAGTGCCAGCAGCGCAGCGGCCACGGGGTAGACAAGGGGGTGGATTTTCATGGCCCGCATTCTGAACCCCTCGACGCGGCTGCCCTGTGGCACCGCACACCGCCTGGCCGATGGCCGCCGTGCGCTGCGCCACAGCGCTTGCGCAAAACGCCAACGTAATTTGAGTGCTTTGTCAAGGCGTAGATACCACAGCCCGCCCCGCAGAATGCGCCGAATGGCAAAACGAACCGTTGGCAGCGCCTGGGCGCGATTGCTTGCCCGCAACCTCAAAACCCTCACCCGCCAAGCGGTGCGGGTGGGCAGCCGCAGTGTCGTCAAGGCGCTCAAGGCGCCGGCGGTCAAGCGGCCCAAACCGGCCAAGCCGGCCCGACCCGCCAAACCGCTGCCGCCGTCGGGCGCAGGGACATGGACCACCAGTGTGGCCGTCGGCCCCGCTGGCACGCGGCGCTACGCGCTGTACCGGCCGCCCGGCGTGCAGCGTGGTGAAGCCCTGCCGCTGCTGGTGATGCTGCATGGCTGCGGCCAGGACGCCAAAAGCTTTGCGCTCAGCACGCGCATGAATGCCGTCGCCGCACGCGAGCGGTTCTTGGTGCTCTACCCCGAGCAAGACCGGCTGGCCAATGCCCAGGGCTGCTGGAACTGGTTCGACACGCGCAGCGGCCGGGCCGGCGTTGAGGCCGCGTCCATTCTTCAGGCCATCGACCAGGTCTGCCACCTGCAGCCGGCCGACCGGGCGCAGGTGGTGCTGGCCGGCATGTCGGCCGGCGCCAGCATGGCCACGCTGCTGGCCACGCTGTACCCGGCGCGCTTCAAGGCGGTGGTGATGCATTCGGGCGTGCCGCCCGGCATGGCCCACTCCACCTTGTCGGCGCTGCGCGCGATGCACGGCCGGCGCAGCCCCCGGGCGCCCACGGCCACACCAGCCACGCCCGGCGCGCCAGCGCTGCCGTGGCCGCCGCTGCTGGTGATCCACGGCGCGGTCGATCCGGTGGTGGCCATCAGCAACGGCCGCTCGGCCGCACAGGCGTGGGCAACGGCGGCCGGTGCGGTGGCTGGCGCGCCGCGCAAGGTGCAGCGCGGCCAGCGCTACCCGATGGCGGTGACCGACTTCAAACACGGCCGCCACACCGTGGCCACGCTGGCCGAGGTGGCCCGGCTCGGCCATGCCTGGAGCGGCGGCGCCGCCGGCCAGCCGTACAGCGACGCCAAAGGGCCGGACGCATCGCGCATGGTGTGGGCCTTTGCCGCCCGGCAGCTGCGGGTGTGACGCAGGCGCCGGGTGGCCCGCACCCGCCCGCCGGCCGGCATCAACCCGCGCTGTGCAGCAACGGCTGGGGCACGGCCTGGCCCCGGCGCGAGCCAAACGTGTTGGCAAACACCCAGGTGAATTCAGCGCCCAGCAAAAAAATCTGCGCCGAGTAATACACCCACACCAGCACCACCACCAGTGAGCCGGCGGCGCCAAAGCCTGACGCAATGCCGCTGCGGCCCACGTACAGGCCGATCACCGCCTTGCCCAGCGTGAACAGCACGGCAGTGACCAGCGCGCCGATCCACACATCGCGCCAGTCCACCGGCATGCGCGGCATGATTTTGTAGATCAGCGCAAACATCACCGCCACCATCAAAAAGCTGCCGATGGCATTGCTGGTCTCGGCCAGCGCCACCCAATCACCAAACGCCGGGCCCCACCAGCGCGACATGCTGGCCAGCGTGGCACTGAGCACCAGCGACACCATCAGCAAAAAGCCGAAGGCCAGGATCATGCCGAACGACAGCAGGCGCGCCCGCACCAGCACCAGCCAGCCGGGTGAGCGGGGCCGGGCCGGTGCGCGCCAGATGCGGTCCAGCGCGTCTTGCAGCTCACCAAACACCGTGGTGGCGCCCAGCAGCAGCAGCGCCACGCCCAACGCGGTGGCGGCCGCGCCCTCGGCCGGCTTGTGCACGCTGGTGAGCAGGCCTTGCACGGCGGTGGCACCGGCGTCACCCATCAAACCACTGAGCTGGTTGCGGATCTCGCCGCGCGCAGCGTCCTCACCAAACACCAGCCCGGCCACCGAGATGACGATCAGCAGCAGCGGCGCCAGCGAGAACATGGTGTAGTACGCCAGCGCCGCGCCCATGCTGGGGCCGTAGTCGTCCAGCCAGGCCGACACCACCTGGCGCAGCAGGGCGCCGAAGGTGCGCAGGTTCAGCGGCGTCGGGCTTGGCAGGGGCTGGGCGGGGGTGCCAGTGGCAACGTGGGTGGCGGTGGCGGTGGGTCTGGCAGGGGCATGGGCGGAGGGCGTGCTCATCGGTGGGCCTTGGCGCTGGGTTGGCGGTATCGGTCGTCGAGGGCCGGTTTTTAGCGCGCTGGCGGGTGCGGCGTCTGTCCGCTGGCGTACCCAGGCCGGGCTGGGGCGCCGAAGCGCATTTTCACCGTCACCGTCACCCACGCCACCTGCCACCCGCCACCCGCCGCAGCCGCAGCCGCAGCCGCAGCCGCAGCCGCCACGGCCACGGCCACGGCCACGGCCACGGCCACGGCGGCGCGGCTTTGTCTCCGTGGTGACCGCCGCCCGGACGCGCGCTGGTTACCGTTTGTGATGTTGCCGCCGCTGGGCTGTTTGCCCGGTGCGCGCCGGGCCGTGTGATCTGCGGCCATCCCTGCCCAGGAGCCCCCGATGAACTTTGACCACACCGCCAAGGTGCAAGCCCTGCAGGCCCGCCTGTGGGCCTTCATGAACCAGCATGTGCTGCCGCGTGAGGCCGAATACCAGGCCCAGCTGGACGCCAACCGCGCAGCAGGCAATGCCTGGCTGCCCAGCGGCGTGATCGAGGATTTGAAGCCCAAGGCCCGCGCCGCCGGGCTGTGGAACCTGTTTTTGCCCGAGTCCGAGCGCGGCGCCGGTTTGACCAACATGGCGTACGCCCCGCTGGCCGAGATCATGGGCAGCGTGCCCTGGTGCAGCGAGGTCTTCAACTGCTCGGCGCCCGACACCGGCAACATGGAAACGATCGAGCGCTACGGCAAGCCCGAGCACAAAGACCAGTGGCTGGCGCCGTTGCTGCGCGGTGAGATCCGCTCGGCGTTTTTGATGACCGAGCCGGCGGTGGCCTCAAGCGACGCCACCAACATCGAGACCACGATCCAGCGCGACGGTGATCATTACGTCATCAACGGCCGCAAGTGGTGGTCGTCGGGTGTGGGTGATCCGCGCTGCGCGATCCTGATCGTGATGGGCAAGACGGACGTGCACGCGCCGCGCCACAGCCAGCAGTCGATGGTGCTGGTGCCGCGCGACAGCCCGGGCGTGACGGTGCTGCGCCCGCTGAAAGTGTTTGGCCGCGACGACGCACCGCACGGCCACATGGAAGTCGACCTGGTCAATGTCCGGGTGCCGGCCAGCAATGTGCTGCTCGGTGAGGGCCGCGGCTTCGAGATCGCGCAGGGCCGGCTCGGGCCCGGGCGCATCCACCACTGCATGCGGCTGATCGGCATGGCCGAGCGCGCGTTGAGCCTGATGTGCGCCCGGCTCGACAGTCGGGTGGCGTTTGGCAAGGAGATCTCACGCCAAGGCGTGTGGCATGAGCGCATTGCCGATGCCCGCTGCAAGATCGACCAGGCCCGGCTGTTGACGTTGCGCGCCGCCTACATGATGGACACCGTGGGCAACAAGCAAGCCAAGGCCGAGATCGCAATGATCAAGGTGGTGGCCCCGCTGATGGCCTGCGAGGTGATTGACATGGCCATCCAGGCGCACGGCGGCGGTGGTGTGTCAGACGATTTTGTGCTGGCCGGCTTTTATGCCCATGCCCGCACGCTGCGCCTGGCCGACGGGCCGGACGAGGTGCACCGCGAGTCGATTGCCAAGCTCGAACTCGGCCGCCAGCGCGCGCTGCGCACCGGCTTTGCCGCGCCCGAGGTTGACATGCCCATCACCCGCGGGTCTTGACCTTTGACCCTTGACCCTTGACCCTTGACCCGCTGCCAAGAAAGCGCCGCACCATGAAAGCTGTAGTTTGCAAAACCTGGGGTCTGCCCGACACCCTGGTGGTGGAAGACGTGCCAACACCGCAGCCCGGCCCGGGCGAGGTGCTGATCGACATCCGGGCCGCATCGGTCAACTACCCCGATGTGCTGATGATCCAGAAAAAATACCAGGTGCAGCCGGCC
>JANMKO010000325.1:0-2601 GCA_031372085.1 Betaproteobacteria bacterium | reverse complement strand
CGCCTGACGCCAGCCGCCCGGCGCGTGGCACGTGGCGACCGGCGCCTGGCCGCGCCGCACCGCGCCGCGCGCCGATCAAGCCGGCAAAGCCCGGCGTATTCAGCGCACCGGCCCGGCTGGCGCACCGCCACCATGGCCGATTGCGCCCCGGGGGCGAGCCAACGGTTGCCGACTGCGATGAACCTGATCCAAAACCTGCGTGTGGGCCAGCGGCTGGGCGGCGCTTTTGCGCTGGTGCTGGCGCTGCTGGTGCTGATCACGGCCGGCGCCATCTGGCAGGCACGCCGGCAGGTGCAAACCATCGCCGACTTCGACGACCACACGCTGCCCGCTGTCAAGCTGGTGCATTTGTTCAGCCAGCGGGTGGACAGCGTGCGTGGGCTGGAGGCCCTGCATGTGCTGCTGGACAACGATGCCGAGGCCCAGGTGCTGGGGCAGCAGGTGGCGCGTGAGCGCCAGCAGGCCAACCAGCAACTGGTGGCCTACGAAAAGTGGATCTCCGACGCCACCGACCGCCAAAACCACGACACCGTGAAGACCAGCCTGGTGGCCTACTGGGCGGCGCAGGATGTGTTGTTCGCGATTGCCCGCACGATCCCCGGTGATCCGACGGCGGCCGAGCGCGCGCGCCAGCAGCTCAACGGCGGCTCACAGCAGGCTTTCAAAACGCTGACCCTGGCCATCGACGCCTGGTGGGTTTACAAAGAGAAGCGCTCAGCCGAGCAGGCCACGCAAGTGCGGCACGACGCTCGCACCGCGCTGGCCTGGCTCACCGGCCTGGCCACGCTGGCCATCCTGCTGGGCGCGGCGGCGGCGGTGTTGATCAGCCGGTCGATCACCGGGCCGTTGGCCGAGGCCAAAAGCCTGGCGGACGCGGTGGGCGCCGGTGACCTGACCCAGCGCCTGCGCGCCGTGCGGCACGACGAGATCGGCCAATTGCTGTCCAGCCTGGACGGCATGACGGGCAACCTGGCGCGCATGGTCAGGGCGGTGCGCAACGGCACCGACGGCATTGCCACCGCGTCGGCCCAGATCGCCCAGGGCAATGCCGACCTGTCGGGCCGCACCGAGCAGCAGGCCGCCAGCCTGCAGCAGACGGCGGCGGCGATGGAGCAGATGTCGGGCACCGTCAAATCCAGCACCGACAACGCCGCCCAGGCCAGTTTGCTGGCGCAGGCCGCAGCGGCGGCGGCGCAGCGCGGCGGTGCGGCGGTGGGCCAGGTGGTGGCCACGATGCAGGCCATCCAGGGCGACAGCCGGCGCATTGCCGACATCATCGGCACGATTGACGGCATCGCCTTCCAGACCAACATCCTGGCGCTGAACGCGGCGGTCGAGGCGGCCCGGGCCGGTGAGCAGGGCCGCGGTTTTGCCGTGGTGGCCGGTGAGGTGCGAAGCCTGGCCCAGCGCAGCGCCGACGCCGCGCGCGAGATCAAGGCGCTGATCACCGGCACGGTGGCCCGCATCGACGCCGGCACGCAGCAAGTCAACAGCGCCGGCAGCACCATCGACCAGGTGGTGGGCCAGGTGCGCCAGGTCAGTGAGCTGATCACCGAGATCACCGCCGCCAGCGGCGAGCAGCACACCGGCGTGGGCCAGATCAACAGTGCCATCGGCCAGCTGGACCAGGCCACCCAGCAAAACGCCGCGCTGGTGGAGCAGACCGCTGCCGCCGCGCTCAGCCTGCAACAGCAGGCCAGCCGGCTGGCCGAGACGGTGGCGGGGTTCACGGTGGTGGTGCCGGGCAGCGCCCAAAAGCATTGAGCCGTGCGCCGGCGCGGCCGGCCGGCGCGCCTACAGTGCGGGCTGATCCGCCCTGGCCGCCACCGCCCATGCCCACCCTACCGCTGTTGCCGCAGGACACCGACAGCCTGCTCAAGCTGGCGGCGCAGTCGATGTTTGATCTGTACGCGCAAACCGTGCAGGGCATGATGGTGGTAGACCGCGACCACCGCGTGGTGTGGATCAGCGAGGGCTACAAACGCTTTTTGCCGGCGCTGGGTTTTGCCGGCGCGCATGAGTTTGTCGGCCGCCGGGTTGAGGAGGTGGTGCCCAACACCCTGCTGGCCCAGGTGATCGACAGCGGCCAGGCCATCCTGGTGGATTTGCTGACCAACCAGGCCGGCACGTTTCTCGTCAGCCGGGTGCCGCTGCGCGACGGCGCCGGCCAGGTGATCGGCGCGCTGGGCATGGTGCTGATGGACCACCCCGAGCGGGCCGAGATCGACGGCGGCACGATGCAGCCGCTGATGGCCAAGTTCAGCCAGTTGCAGCGGGCGCTGGCCGACGCCCAGCGCCAATTGGCCGCCGAGCAAAGCCGCAACCGCCGGCCCAAATACACGATAGCCGCTTACATCGGCGCCAGCCCGGCGGCGCTCGAAGTCAAACGCCAGGCGCGGCGCGTGGCGGGCACTGAATCCACCGTGTTGTTATTGGGCGAAACAGGCACCGGCAAAGAGCTGCTGGCCCAGGGCATCCATGCGGCGTCCAAACGGGCGGCGCGGCATTTTGTCGGCGTCAACATCGCGGCCGTGCCCGACACCCTGCTGGAGGCCGAGTTCTTTGGCGTGGCCGGCGGCGCCTACACAGGCGCCGACCGCA
>JANMKO010000295.1:0-2131 GCA_031372085.1 Betaproteobacteria bacterium | reverse complement strand
CGGCTGGGCGGTGGCGGCCACGGCGCTGTTTGTGCTGGTGTCGCAGCTCAAGATCAATGTCACGAATGCCTATGCAGGGTCTCTGGCGTGGAGCAATTTTTTCTCGCGGCTGACGCACAGCCACCCCGGCCGGGTGGTGTGGGTGGTGTTCAACACGCTGATCGCGCTGGTGCTGATGGAGCTGAATGTGTTCCAGGCGCTCAGCCATGTGCTGGGCCTGTACAGCAACATCGCCATCGCCTGGATCATGGCGGTGGTGGCCGATCTGGTGATCAACAAGCCGCTCGGCTTGTCGCCCAAAGGCATCGAGTTCCGCCGCGCCCACCTGTACGACATCAACCCGGTGGGCGTGGGTGCGATGGGCGTGGCGTCGCTGCTCAGCGTGGCGGCGCACCTGGGCGCGTTTGGCGCGATGGCCCAGGCTTTCTCGGCCATGATCGCGCTGGTCACCGCCTTGCTCGTCTCGCCGCTGATCGCCTGGGCCACCGGCGGGCGCTACTACCTGGCGCGCCGTACCCGGGCGGCGCGGGCGGTCGAGGCCGCCGAGGCGGCCCGGCACCTGGCCAGCCACGGCACCCACCTGGGCAGCCACGGCCTGCGCCGCTGCACCATCTGCGAGCGCCGCTACGAGCCTGAGGACATGGCCGCGTGCCCGGCCTACGGCGGCCTGATCTGCTCACTGTGCTGCACGCTGGACGCCCGCTGCGACGACCTGTGCAAGCCGCAAGCCCGGCTGGCCACGCAGTGGCAACGCCTGCTGCAGCGGCTGCTGCCCGAGCGCATGGCGCCGCACCTGGAGGGCGGCCTGGCCGCCTACCTGCTGCTGATGTGCGGCGTGGTGCCGGGTCTGGCGCTGTTGTTTGGTGCGCTGTATTCGCTGGGCCTGCGCTCGCTGGCCAGCCTGGACGCCAGCAGCGCAGCGGCAGTGGCGCCGCTGCTGCGCGCCGGTTTTGGCCAGGCTTTTGCGGTGCTGCTGCTGATCGCCGGCATGGTGGCCTGGTGGGCGGTGCTGGCCCAGCGCGGCCGGCAGGTGGCGCAAGAAGAATCACGCCGCCAGACCCAGGCGCTGAATGCGCAGGCCCAGGCGCTGGGCCGCGAGATCGAGTCGCACCGGGAGACGGATCACCAGTTGCAACAGGCCAAGGCCAGCGCCGACGCTGCCAACCAGGCCAAAAGCCGCTACATCACCGCCATCAGCCATGAGCTGCGCACGCCGTTGAACAGCATCCTGGGCTATGCCCAGTTGCTGGAGGACGACCCGGCGCTGCCCGCCCACCGGCGCGGCGCGGTGCAGGTGATCCGGCGCGGCGGTGACCATCTGCTGAGCCTGATCGAAGGCACGCTGGACATTGCCCGCATCGAGAGCGGCCGCCTGGCGCTGGAGCCCGCCGCCATGCACTTTGCCGAGGGCATGCACGAGCTGGCGCGGCTGTTTGAGCAGCAGGCCGCCGCCAAGGGCCTGAATTTTGTGCACCTGCGCACCGGCACCCTGCCCGAGCTGGTGCGCACCGACGAGAAGCGGCTGCGCCAGATCCTGATCAACTTGCTAGGCAATGCCGTCAAGTTCACCAGCGCCGGGCAGGTGACGTTCCGGGTGGATTACGCCCGCGAGATGGCCCGCTTCGAGATCGACGACACCGGGCCCGGGCTTGATCCGGCTGAGCTGCAACAGGTGTTTGAGCCGTTTGTGCGTGGCACGGCGGCGGGCGGCAATGCCAGCAGCGGCACGGGGCTGGGCCTGACCATCGCCCGCATGCTCACCGGCCTGATGGGTGGTGAGCTGACCGTGCGCAGCACGCCCGGCCAGGGCAGCTGTTTTGCCATCAAGCTTTATCTGCCCGAGCTGCGCGCCCGCGCCAGCCAGCGGCCCCGGCCCGATGGCCAGCGCCTCATCGGTTATGCGGGGCCGCGCCAGCGCCTGCTGGTGGTGGACAACGAAGAGGCCGACCGCCGGCTGCTGGTAGACCGGCTGGCGCCGCTGGGCTTCGAGTTGCTGCAGGCCGCCTCGGGGGAGGCGGCCCTTGAGTTGCTGGGCCAGCAGGCGGTAGACGCGATATTTTTGGATCTGGCGATGCCCGGCATCGACGGCTGGACCACGCTGCAACAGGTGCGCGCGCTGGGTTTGAGCGAC
>JANMKO010000286.1:0-2270 GCA_031372085.1 Betaproteobacteria bacterium | reverse complement strand
GGTCAGGCCTTTTTGACCGAGATCGGGCCAAACATCGCGCCCAGCATCGCGGTGTGGGCATGGCCCGATGGCACCCGCACCGTGTTGTCGGCCAGGGTGGGCTCGGCGCGGGCGGGCAGCACGGCACTCGCCGCGCCTTGTGTCACCCGCACCTGGTCACCAGCCGCCAGGCCCAGTTGCTGCCACAGCGCCGCAGGCAGGCCGGCCATCGGGGCGCGGGCATCGGCCGTCATTTGCAAGGCGCTGGCGCGGCGCACCAGCGAATCGGTGGCGTAGATCGGCACATCGGCCAGCCGTTGCAGGCCCTGGGCCGGCGCGGGCAAGCGAATGGCCGCGCTGCTGCGGTTGTCCAGCCGGCCGGCGAGTAAGGCCGGATCACCCAGCGCGTCGGCCCGCACGTCGTCCGAGGTCTCGAAATCGAAGCCCGGCAGGCCCAGCAGATTGCCCAGCACGCGCAGCACCTTCCAGGCCGGCCGGCTGTCGCCCGCCGGTTTGACAACGCCGTGGAAGCTCTGCACCCGGCCCTCGGCATTGACAAAGGTGCCGGCCGTCTCGGTGAACGGGGTGATGGGCAGCAGCACATCGGCGTTGTGCACCGCCGCGTCTTTGAACGAGGTGAGCGCGACGATCAGGCCCGACCCGGCCAGCGCGGCGTGGGCCGCAGCGGCGTCGGCGGCGTCGAGTGCGGGCTCGACATCCAGCAGCAACAGTGCCTTCATCGGCTGGCTCAGCATCTGGCCGGCATTCAGCCCGCCCGCACCGGGCAGCGCATTGACCCACTGCGCGCCCACGGTGTTGGCGTCGGCAGTGAGGTAGCCCACGCTGGCGCCGGTCTGCGTGCCGATCCACTGCGCCAATGCCAGCAGCGCGCTGGCCTGCGGATGCTGCGCGGCCGCATTGCCCAGCAACACGGCTTTGCGCTCACCCGACAGCAGGGCTTGGGCAACGGTTTGGGCGTGCGGATTGGCGGGCGTGTCGGGTGGCAACTCAACTGGTGCGGCCACCCCTTGCGCGGTGGCGATGCACGCCGCCACATCGGCCAGCGCTTGCACCCAACCGGCCGGCGTTGCGGTGATGGTGGCGGCCACCGGCATGGCCCAGTCGTCATGCACCGCATGCAGGCTCAGCACTGCGCCGCCACGGCGCACCGATTGGCGCAGCCGCTGCGCAAACAGCGGATGGTCTTTGCGCAGGAAAGAGCCCACCACCAACGCCCGGTCGAGTGTGGACAGCGCGGCAATCGGCAGGCCCAGCCAGTGCGCGCTGCCGGCCGGTGCGGTGTTGCTGAAATCAGCATGGCGGGTGCGGAAGTCGATGTTCTCGCTGCCCAGGCCACGCACCAGCCTGGCCAGCAGGTGCAGCTCTTCCAACGGGCGGTGGGCGGTGGCCAGCGCGCCGATGCCGGCCACACCGTGGTCGGCTTTGATGCGCTTCAGGCCATCGGCCACAAAGCCCAGCGCGGTGGTCCAGTCCACCGGCTGCCACTGGCCGCCTTGCTTGATCATCGGCGTGTGCAGGCGCTGGGCGCTGTTCAGCGCCTCGTAGCTGAAGCGATCACGGTCAGCGATCCAGCATTCATTGACGTCTTCATTCTCCAGCGGCAGCACCCGCAGCACCTGGTTGGCCTTGACCTGAACGATCAGGTTGGCGCCGGTGCTGTCATGCGGGCTGATGCTCTTGCGGCGCGACAGCTCCCAGGCGCGGGCGGCGTAGCGGAAGGGCTTGCTGGTGAGCGCCCCCACCGGGCAGATGTCAATCATGTTGCCCGACAGCTCACTGTCGATGGTCTGGCCGACAAAGGTGGTGATCTCGCTGTGCTCACCGCGGTTTTGCATGCCGAGCTCCATCACCCCGGCCAGCTCTTGGCCAAAGCGCACACAGCGGGTGCAGTGGATGCAGCGGCTCATCTCTTGCATCGATATCAGCGGGCCGACGTTTTTGTGGAAAACCACCCGCTTTTCTTCGTCGTAACGCGATGCGCTGGCACCGTAGCCCACCGCCAGATCCTGCAACTGGCATTCACCACCCTGGTCGCAGATGGGGCAGTCCAGCGGGTGGTTGATCAGCAAAAACTCCATCACCGACTTTTGCGCCTTGATCGCCTTGTCGGATTTGGTGCGCACCACCATGCCCGGGATCACCGGCGTGGCGCAGGCCGGCATCGGCTTGGGCGCTTTATCGATATCGACCAGGCACATGCGGCAGTTGGCCGCGATGCTGAGCTTCTTGTGGTAACAAAAATGCGGGATGGTGATGCCAGCGGCATCAGC
>JANMKO010000269.1:0-4541 GCA_031372085.1 Betaproteobacteria bacterium | reverse complement strand
CCGCGCTCGGCTTGCAGGTCAGCGATGACGACTTTGCCGCCCTCACGCACCAGCATGCGGGCCGTGCCTTCGCCCAGGCCCGACGCGCCGCCGGTGACGATGAAAACCTTGCCGTTGATGTCCATGAAACCTCCTTTGGCGCCTGGTCGATGCAACCAGGCCGATGCAACCAGGCCGCTGCGCTCAGCCTTGCAGCGCCGCCATGGCCCGGGCGGTGATCTCGTCCACGCTGCCCAGGCCCAGGATGCGGGCGTAGCGCGGGGCTTGCGCATCGCCGGTGGCGGCCCAGCTGGCGTAATAGGCCACCAGCGGCTGGGTCTGGCTCTTGTACACATCCAGCCGCTTGCGCACCGTGGTCTCGCTGTCGTCGTCGCGCTGGATCAGGTCGTCGCCGGTGGCGTCGTCCTTGCCGGCCACCTGGGGCGGGTTGAACTTGACGTGGTAGGTGCGGCCCGACGGCGGGTGCACCCGGCGCCCGCTCATGCGCTCGATGATGGCGTCATCGGGCACGTCGATCTCAAGTACCAGATCGAGCTTGACGCCGGCCGCCTTCATCGCGTCGGCCTGCGGCAGGGTGCGCGGGAAGCCGTCAAACAAAAACCCGTTGGCGCAATCGGGCTGGGCGATGCGCTCTTTGACCAGGCCGATGATGATGTCGTCGCTGACCAGGCCGCCCGCGTCCATCACCTGCTTGGCCGCCAGCCCCATCGTGCTGCCCGCTTTGACGGCGGCGCGCAGCATGTCACCGGTTGAGATTTGCGGGATGCCGTATTTCTGGCAGATGTAGGCCGCTTGCGTGCCTTTGCCGGCGCCGGGCGCCCCCAACAGGATCAGTCTCATCCGTGCCTCGTCATTGTGTGTGGACCATCGGTTCTGAGCGCCGCCGGTCGGCCCAGCACGACGACGAAAACTGCATTTGAGAATAGCACGCCGCTGCCTGCGCCAAGCTGACGCGCCCAGGCCACCGCAGCCCGTGGTTTGCCCTGTACCGGGCGTGTTTTCAGCCCGGCCCGCCGGCCGCAAACCAGGCCCGCACGCGGGCCAGATCGTCTGGCGTGTCCACCCCCGGGCCGGGCCGCTGTGCGCTGACAAACACGGCGATGCGTTCACCGTGCCACAGCACGCGCAGCTGCTCCAGAGACTCGATGGTTTCCAGCGGCGCCACGCTCAAGGTGGGGAAGCGCCGCAGAAAGCCGGCGCGGTAGGCGTACAGGCCGACATGGCGCAGCGGCGCGTGGGCATGCGGTGTGTCGGGCGTGACGGGCGTGACGGGCGTGCCAGGTGCGGCGGGCGCGCCGGGAGTGACGGGCGCGGTGGCCAGGTGCAGGCCACTGCCGGCAAACCCGTCGCGCCACCACGGGATGGGCGCGCGCGAGAAATACAGCGCCCGGCCGGCTGCATCCAGCACCACTTTGACCACATTGGGGTTGCTGAACTCGGCCACGTCGCTGATGGCATGGGCCACGGTGGCCATCACGCAGTCGGGCCGCTGGCGCAGCAGGTGGGCGCAGGCGTCGATCATGGCCGGGGCGATCAGCGGCTCATCGCCCTGCACATTGACCACCAGCGCGTCGCCGTCCAGGCCAAGCTGCTCACAGGCCTCGGCCAGCCGATCACTGCCGCTACGGTGGTCGGTGCGGGTGAGCAGCGCACGGATGCCGTGCGCCTGGCAGGCCGCGACGATGCGGGGGGAGTCAGCCGCCACCACCACCTGCGCGGCACCGCTGCGCTGGGCGGCGTGGGCCACCCGCACCACCATCGGCAGGCCGGCGATGTCGGCCAGCGGCTTGTCGGGCAGCCGGCTGCTGGCCAGCCGGGCGGGGATCAGCACAGTGAAGTGCAGGCCGGGCTCAGTGCCGATGGGCGGCGCGGTCAAAGCGGATTCAGCGTGCATTCAAAGCGGGCTGGGCGCGGGCGCCGGGAAGTCGTCCAGCACCCGGGCCTCGGCCTCCAGCATTACCGGGATGCCGTCATGGATCGGGAAGCCCAGCCGGT
Source organism: Betaproteobacteria bacterium (assembly GCA_031372085.1). GTDB lineage: Bacteria > Pseudomonadota > Gammaproteobacteria > Burkholderiales > Burkholderiaceae_C > Pseudaquabacterium. The sequence continues at coordinate 2,546 of JANMKO010000269.1, read as the reverse complement.
CGGCCGGGCATTGCAGCTCGCACGGACGCGCCAGCGCATCGCGCACCAGTTGCAGCGGGCCTTTGCACAGCGGGCACACCAGCAGGGCGATCAATCGGTGGTCAAGGCTCATGGTGGTTTTTGAAGGGCGCGCACAGCGTGCGCAAGGCTTCGACAAAGGCGGGTTCGGGCTGGAAGTCTAGCGTTGCCACCCACACCCGGGTGGTGCCCACCGCTGTCGGGGGCAGCTTGACGGCGTCTTTCTCGGTGACGATGACCTCGGCCGTGCCGGCCGGCCAGGGCAGGGGGTTGAAGGTGTGGTGGTCGGCCAGCGGCAGCCGGTCGATCAGCAGGCCCTGGGCCTGCAGCATGGCAAAAAAAGGCTCGGGCCGGGCCAGGCCGGCAGCGGCCAGCAGGCGCCGGCCGCGCAGCGCGGGCCAGCCGGTGTTGGGCGCGGCGGTGGTCTGGGCGGCATCGGCCGCACCGGATACACCACACTTACCGGCTGAACTGGCTGCGCCCGCTGCGCCCGCTGCCTCCCCTGCACCCGCTGCACCCGCTTCACCGGTGGAAGCGGCGGCACCGGTGGCACCGGTGGCCTGCCCCGCCCACCAGACAGCCAGCGGCAGCACGCCGCCCAGCCGGCGTGCACCGGTCAGCCCGGGCAGCGGGGTGCTGGGCCGGCCGGCGCTGTACAGCACCAGGGTGTGCGGCGGCACGCGCAGCGGCAGGGCCTGGCGCAGCGGCCCGGCCGGCAGGCGCAGGCCGTTGCCAGCGCCGCGCTCGTCAAACACCAGCACGGCCATGTCGTGGTGCAGGGCGTGGTGCTGCAGGCCGTCGTCGGCCAGCAGGATGTCCACCGCCGGGTGGGCGGCGCACAGCGCCCGTGCCGCAGCGGCGCGGTCGGCGCCCACCACCACCGGTGCGCCAGTGCGCAGGTGGATCAACAGGGGCTCGTCGCCCACGTCGGCGGCCGGGCTGTGCCGGCTGACGGCCTGCACCGCGCGGCCGCGCCGACCGTGGCCGCGTGAGATCACGCCCGGTGTCCAGCCCTGCTGGCGCAGCAGGCCCACCAGCGCCAGCACGGCCGGGGTCTTGCCGGCGCCGCCGGCCACCAGGTTGCCCACCACCAGCAGCGGCACCGGCGCGCGCTGCACCGGGCGCAGGCCCAGCCGGAACAGCGCCCGGTGCAGGCCAGCCAGCGCCGCATACCCCCACGACAGCGGCTGCAGCAGGCGGGCGCCCAGGCCGGGCGGCGGGCCGGCCCATTGCGTGGTGAGCCAGCGGCTGATGTGGATGCTGATCAGGCTGCGCACGGTGCCAGGCATGGCGGCGCGCAGGCCGGTGCCGCTGGCAGCAGGCGGCGCAGCGGGCGGGCTGGCCATGCCGGCCTCAGCGGGCAGCGCCGTCAGCCGGCAGCTGGGTGGCAAACGTCAACCGGGGCAGGCCGGCGCGGCGCGCGGCGTCCAGCACATTGACCACCGACTGGTGCGGCGTCAGCGCGTCGGCCGAGACGATGACCACCGGTGCACCGGCCGCCGCCCCGGCAGCGCCGCCGGTGCTTGCCGGCGTGCCCGCCGCCCGCTGCAGCGCGGCGGTCAGCAGCTCGATGCTGCGGCCGTCCAGCGGGTTGCGGTTGACGCTGTAGCGGCCGTCGGCCGACACACTGACCAAAATCTCGGCCGGCCGCTCTTTCAGCCGGTCGGCGTCGGCCGTGGGCAGGTTGATCTGCAGCTCGGAGTAGCGGCTGTAGGTGGTGGACAGCATCAAGAAGATCAGCACCACCAGCAGCACGTCGATGAACGGGATCAAATTGATCTCGGGCTCTTCGATGCGGCGGCGGCGGAACTTCATGGGTTGACGGACCGGGCGGCGCGCTGTTCAAGCCAAGCCAAATCAGCGCGGCGCGGCGGCCACACGCACCGCAAAGCGCATCAGGTGCGGCACCAGACGCTCGGCGGCTTGCTCCAGCCCCAGCAAATGCCACTCGACCCGGCCGCGAAAGTAGCGGTAGAACATCAGCGCCGGGATCGCGATGATCAGCCCGAACGCGGTGTTGTACAGCGCCACCGAGATGCCGTGCGCCAGCGCCGCCGGGTTGGCCGCGCCGGTGGGCGCCTGCGAGCCGAAGATCTCGATCATGCCCACCACTGTGCCCAGCAAACCCAGCAGCGGCGCGGCGGCGGCAATCGTGCCCAGCGTATTGAGGTAGCGCTCCAGTTGCTGCGCCGCCGCACGGCCGGCGTTCTCGAAGGTCAGGCGCAGCGTGCGCTCACTGATGCGCGGCTCGACGATCACCGCCCGCACGCCCGCCGCCAGCACCTCGCCCAGCACCGAGTTGCTGGCCAGCTTGTTCACCACGTCCATCGCCGGCAGGCTGTTGCGGCTGACGGCCAGCACCTCGTCCAGCAAGGTGGGCGGTGCGACGCGGCGGGTGCGCAGGCTCAACAGGCGCTCGATCACCAGGGCCAGGCCCACCACCGAGCACAAAATCAGCGGCCAAATGGGCCAGCCAGCGGCTTGTATGATCGACAGCAAATAGGGCCTCGGTGTGTGGGGTGGGTGGA
>JANMKO010000265.1:0-1761 GCA_031372085.1 Betaproteobacteria bacterium | reverse complement strand
CGTTCTGGCTTCAGCTGGGCGGCATGTTCGGCATGACGCTGTCATTTGCCACGGCCGGCATCGGCCAGGTCTACCTCGAGCGCATCCTGGGCATGGGCTACCTGGACGCGCAATTGAAGATCCAGGTGCACTTTTTGATGTTGCTGGCCACGGCGTCGCTGTTCACGGTCGGCGTGGGGCTGTTCATCTTTGATTTTTTCCGCCATGCGCCGCAGTTTGGTCTGGCCGCCAATGCCGATCAGCCGGCGCCGTTGCGCGGGGCCACTGCCCCGGCCACCCGGTAGTTTGTGCAAGACAGCGCCGCCGCCGGGCCCGAGCCGTTTTACCTGCCCACGGCCGATGAGGTGCGGCTGTTTGAGCACTGCCACCGCCAGCGCCTGGCGGTGCTGCTGAAAGGCCCGACCGGCTGCGGCAAGACCCGTTTTGTCGAGCACATGGCCTGGCGCCTGGGCCGGGCGCTGGTGACGATCTCCTGCCACGACGACCTGACCGCCAATGACCTGGTGGGCCGCTACCTGATCCGCCACGACGGCACGGCCTGGCAAGACGGCCCGTTGACGCGCGCCGTGCGTGAAGGCGCCATCTGCTACCTGGACGAGGTGGTCGAGGCCCGCCAAGACACGGTGGTGGTGCTGCACGCGCTGACCGACCACCGCCGCATGCTGGCCATCGACAAGACCGGTGAGAGCCTCACCGCCGCGCCGGGCTTCCAGTTGGTGGTGTCGTACAACCCGGGCTACCAGCGCCTGCTCAAAGACCTGAAACCCAGCACCCGGCAGCGCTTTGTGGCGCTCGACTTCGACTTTCCGCCGCCTGGGCGTGAGGCCTTGATCGTGGCGCGTGAAGCCGGCGTTGACCAGGCCACCGCACACGCCCTGGCCACGCTGGGCAGCCGCTTGCGGGCCCTGCGCGACCAGGGCCTGGCAGAGCTGCCCAGCACCCGGCTGCTGGTGGCCGCCGCCGCGCTGATCGCCAGCGGCATCGGCGTGCGGCCGGCCTGCTACAGCGCCATCGTCGCGCCGTTGTCGGACGACGAGACGCTGGTCGGCGCGATGCGTGATCTGGTGGACGCCACCTTCGTCTGAGAGGGCCAAGGCCAGCACCGCATGGCCGAAGCCGAAGACGTCATCACCGACGCCGCGCGCCACGCCACCGCCGGCGTGCAGGCGCTGTGGCGGCGCCACCGTGCCCGGTCTGCCGCGCCGCCGACGCCACTGCCGAGACTGGCTGACAGCCTGCCCCGGCTGCACCTGCTGGTGATGGCGGTGTTTGGCACCGCTTACCCGATCCGACCGGCGCAGCCCCCGGCGCGCACCACCTTGCTGGCCAGCCTGTTCCGGCGCAGCCGGCAACCTGCCGGCCAGCACGCCGTGCCGGCCACTGACGGCGCGTGCATCTGGCTGCCCGACGATGCCGGCACGGCCGACAGCGCGCTGGCCAGCGCGCGCTGGCGCACCAGCGCGCTGCGCCAGGCCATGCGCGCCCACCGGGGCAGCGCGCAAGGCCTGGGCCGGCTGGGCACAGCGCTGCAACAAGATGTCTACCTGCTGCTGGAGGCGCAGGCCGCCGACGACGCGCTGGCCACGCTGCTGCCCGGCCTGGTCGGGCCGCTGACCGATTTGCGCCGGCAGGCCCTGGCCGGCCGGCCCGGCCTGGCCACGCTGCGCGGCGCCGCGCAGGCGCTGGAGTCTTTGGCCCGCTGCTTGCTGGCGCGGCCATGCGGCGGCGCTGCCGGCGGTGCTGGCGGTGCTGGCGGTGCTG
>JANMKO010000247.1:0-12585 GCA_031372085.1 Betaproteobacteria bacterium | reverse complement strand
GCCAGCGCCTCGGGTTGGCCGTCAAAGCCGGCCACCAACATCGGCGTGGCAATGGCTGCGGGGCAGATGGCGTTGCACCGCACCTGGCTGCCCAACTCAACCGCCAACGCCCGCACCATGCCCGACAGCGCCGCCTTGCTGGTGGCATACGCCACAAAACCGGGCTTGGTCAGCCGCGCATGGATGCTGGAAATTGCCAGAAACGAGCCCCGGTTGGCAGCCAGCTCACTCTTGAAGGCCATCGCCAGCCAGAAGGGCGACAGCAGGTTGACGCCCAGCGTCTGCTGCCAATCGGCTGCTGTCAGCGCATCGCTGGGTTTGACGATCTGGTGCGCGGCATTGGCCACCAACGCCTTCAACCGCCCACCGGTGGCGGCCAGCAAGGCGGCCACCGCCCGCTGGTGATTGGCCCGGGTGGGGTCGGTGCAGGCGGCAATGTCCAGCACCAGATGGCCGGCGCGCGCCAGCGGTAGCAGATCGGTGCTGATCACCTGCCAGCCGGCGGCCTCAAAGGCGCACACCATGGCACGGCCGATGCCACCTGCGGCACCGGTGATCAGCGCGACGGGTTGCGGGGGCCGGCTCATTGGGCCGCCGGCACCTTCAGGTAACCCAACAGCTTGTCGATGGCGAAATGGCTGCAACGACGAACCGCATCGGCTGAATTGCTGCCGTTGTGCGAGCCAAAGATGGTTTGCGGCAGGCCGCGCAAGGGCGATTCGGCGGGCAGGGGTTCAACCTCGAACACGTCCAGCGCAGCAGAGTGCACCTGCCCAGACTGCAGGGCGGCAAACAACGCCGCCTCGTCGATCAACGGGCCGCGGGCCACGTTGACCAGGCGCACGCCCGGCCTGGCCAACGCCAGCGTGGCGGCATTGAGCATGTGGCGGTTGCTGGCCGTCAGCGCGCAGGTGAAGGCCAGGAAGTCAGCCTCGTTGATACGCTCAGGCCAGGCGGCGCGCTCAATGCCGTCGGCCAGCGGGCCGGCATAGAACGGGTCGTAAGCGACGATCTTCATGTCGGCCGCCAACGCCCGGCGGGCCAGGTTGCGGCCGATGTCACCCAGACCAATCAGGCCCAGGGTGCGGCCGGCCAATGAGATACCACGCGGCTTGGGCCAGCGGCCTTCGCGCACACCCCTGTCAATGATGAAGGTTTCTCGGGCCAGCGCCCCCAGGTAACTCATGCCTACGTCGGCCACCTCGGCGCCAAACATATTGGGGCAGTTGGTGATGGGAATGGCCAAATCTTTGCAGGCGGCAAAATCGACGTTGTCCACGCCGATGCCCCATTTCACCGCCGCCTTGAGTTGGCCAGCCTGGCCGGCGGCAAAGACGCGGCGGGTGGCAGGATCATCTCCGATGATCCAGCCGTCAAACTGTGGCAGCAGTGCGCAAAGTTCATCCTCGGACAAAATCTGCACCACTTTGGCGGGTGTCAACTCGACACCGCGAGATTCAAACAGCGGGCGAAATTCATCGATCATGCCCAGCATGGGCGGACAGGTGACCAGCACTTTCATATCGCAACCTTATCGCCAGGCATAAACGTGGAAGTTTTCATCGGTGCGAGTTTTAAAGCCCGCCTTCTTGAGCATGCTGTCCACCCGCGCTGCCGTGGTGATACCGTCGCGAATGTGGTATGCCGCAATCACGGCAAAGCGGGTAGCTGCCAACATTTCAGTGGCGCCTTCAAGGGCTTCGTATTCAGCACCCTCGATATCCATCTTCAAAAAATCAACCGGCTTGCCGCCGTGCAAGTTTTTCCACAGCACGTCCAGCGGCTGTGCCTGTACCACCAGCACATTGTTGACATCGGCCAAAGCCTGCCCACGCTGGCCTTTGGCATCGGGCACCGCCGTGTTACTGCCGGGGGTGTTGCCGATAAAAAACTCAAGCTGGGTTTCTGAGTTCCAGCAAGCGCGGTTCACCACCTCGATTTGCGGGTATTTCTGCGCCAGCTGATTCAGGCGCGCAACATGGTCTGGCATGCACTCAAAAACCAGCACTTTGCCTTGTGCACCCACCAACTCGGCAAACTGCGCTGTCTCAAAACCCAGTTCACCGCCCACATCGAACACCACCGAATTGGCTGTGGGGATAAAGTGCCTGAAATATTCCAGCGTCCACAACTTTGGCTCAGCCACGCGAAACGTACGGCCCCGTGACCAGGCGTGCCAGGCGCCATTGCGCTTGAAGAAGACGGTAAAACCGATCTTGGGTGACAACAAGCTGTATAGCGGAAACGCCAGAATACACGCTGCGCGCTTGAGCGCACCAACCGCTGAACGCAGTGTCATGATTGGGCCGGCGCCAGAAGATACTTTGACATTGCCTCGGCCATCTGCCAGCTCTCAGCATCGTCGATATCCACTGACTCCGTCCGGCCCATGGTATACATCGCCGGCATCTTGCCGATGCGGGCATTGGTACTGGCAAAACTGCTGCGCGAGAAAATATAGAGGTTCGAGTTTTCTTCAAACCACGGCTCAAGGTCTTGCGTGCGGATCAGGTTGTTCGGGTCGTGGTTGATGGCGCTGGCGTCAGCCCGGTAAAACCGGGTATTAAATTGATTGACGGTAAACACCGAATCACAATCGCCTGCGGCCACCCCTTGCTGGTATTTGACCAACGCGCCGCGCACACTGGCGATTGACAGCAGCGGGTTGGTGGTGTGGGTCATCAGGTACGTGGCGGCATTGATACTGGCCACGTCATCGGCCAGCACCAGGTTCATGCTGACAAAATCACCGCAAATCTCGGGTTTGCGGTCACGGATCAAGATGCGCGGGCCGTCCACCAGGCCGTTGGCGGCTAGGATATGCCGCGCGTCGGTGTTGATCACCACCTGGTCAATTTGCTCGATAGCCAGCAGCGTATCAAGAATCCAACGGAACAGCGGTTTGCCGTTGAAGGGCCTGAAGTTTTTGCCCACCACACGCTCACTGTTGGCCTTCATCGGCAGCAGGGCCACTATTTTGTCGGTCAAGTCAAGGCTCCGTTTTTGTCGTCGCGTTGCATCAAATCATCAGCGCGGAAAGTAATACCGCTCTTTGGCCACGCGAGACAACTGGCGGTGCCGGTGGTTGCCTTTGTACGCGCCCCAAAACTGGCAGGCTCGATATGCCACGATACCGGTGAAGTGTTGGCCCAGGCTGCGCTCATGCAGGGCGGCGCCCCAATCCAGCAGGATGGCGCTGATGGCGTAGCGGGCCACGTCCAACGTGCCCAAGTGCACCTCGGGCATGATGCGTTGCAGAGCAATGGCCTCACGCTCAAACCGCCGCTTTACCTGGCGCCAGGTTTCATCGTGCAGATGAAAAACCTTGGCATCAGCCACATAGGCTATTTTGCGGCCACGCTGCACCAGTTCTTTTGCCAGGTACATGTCTTCGAGGCCGGTCAGATCCTCATCAAACCTGAGTTGCTCCCATTCCTGGCGCAACAGGGCTGAATTGGCGTTGTTGCAATAAAACCCCTCTTGCGGCACCTTGCTTTGCGCCGGAAAGTATTTGGCAAATATCTGCCGCTCACTGAAGTGAGTGCGCTCATCACCCACTTGCCCGCCATAAACCAGCGCAATACCGTGGGTGCCCAACGGCGCCACCAGTTTGGCCAGCCACTGGGTATCGCACGGCACGCAGTGGCCACTGACAAATACCAGCGCGTCACCGGTGGCGGCCAGGCAACCCACATTCAGTGAGCGGCCGAATGAGAAATCCTCTTTTTGGATATGCACGATGCGGCAACCGTGCTGCTCGGCGATTTGCAGCGTGCCGTCGGTCGATCCAGAATCAACCAGCACCACCTCGCAGCCGTGGTCACCCAACGCCTGTTGCGCAATGGCTGCCAACAAGGCTGGCAGGTGCCGAGCCTCATTGAGGGTGCGGATCACCACACTGATGCGCATGCTTCAGCCCACGCGCCCCATTGCCACAGCGCCGACAAATACCGCGCGGCTTTGTGGGGCCATGGCGGCCAGCATTTCTTGCACAAATTGGCGCTGCAAGTCGTAAGAGGCCTTGGCATCGGGTGAGATGGTGGACAGGCGGAACAGCACGCCGTCAGGTATCTGGCCACGCGTGCCGTATTTGAGGCGCACCACGTTTTGCTCATACCAGCCACGCGCAATGTCGTCACCGATGCGCATCCAGTACGTCACCGGTTCGATGCGCTGGCCCAGCGTGCCTACCAAATGCATGGTGGGCACGGTGATGCCGTCAAACTGCCACTGGCCCAACTGCTGGCTGCCCACCCGAAACCCCTGCGCCGCATAACACACCTCGGGTTTGTGCAGTTGCAAGGCGCGCGACTGGTTGGCGCCGTAGGCAATCGACAGCATCACCCGCTGGCCCTGCGAATTGACGTAAGTGCGCGACAGCGTGGCGTCGTAAATGGTGCCCAGCATTTGCGCCACCTCGGGCGACACCGCCAGCGGCACGATATTGTTGTCCAGCACCCAAGTGCCAAAGCTTTTGGGCACCAGGCGCTCAAGATCGGGCATCTGGCTTTTGGACGTGACCTGCGGCTGCGGCGTGGCCAGCATGGCGCCTACCGAGGTGGCGACCATCAGGCTACCCAGGACGATGGAACGGCGCTTGAGGTTGACGTGCTTGATCATCTGGCGTTGGTGGTTGTCTGGCGTGTGTCTTTTCAGGCAACTGGCCTGCCCTGCCCTGCCTGCCCCATCCGGCAACTAGCGTGCCCGGCCGGCCGTCGGGTGGGGTGGGGGCGCCGGGCGTCGGCGGAAGATCAGGCTCAGCAGGCTGTCAACCAGCAGTATCAACACCAGTGCCACCATGAACAGCACCATGCCGGCAAAGCCGTGCACAAAACCCTGGCCCGCCGCGTCACCAAAATGATAGGTGACCAGCACCAGAATCATCACCCGGATGATATTGGCAATAAATGAGATGGGGATGATCAGCACCGCTAGCGTGACATTGCGCGGGATGGATGTGTAGTTCATCAGGTTCATGTAAAGCAAACCCAATGCTTCAAGCGTGAACATCGAGTTCAGCCCGGCACAGGCGTCCGCCACCAGCAATTGATACGGGCCCACCGAGAGAATCACGCCGGTACGGGCAATCGGATAACCCACGCGGTGCAAAATAGCCTCGGCCACATACGACACGGCGGTTTTTAGTGGCACGGTGATGATTTGCACCAGCACGCTGGGCAGGGGCACCATGAAAATCATGAAAAACAGCGGAAAAGCCATCAGCCGCAGCGCAGCAGGGCCTTTGAGCAACAGCAGGCAGCCGGCCAGCACCAGGATTTGAGAAGCCACCTCAAAGGTTTCAAGTTGCTGAGTATGGCCCAGCAGGTAAAGCAAGAACCCGATCACCAGCAACACCGCCCCAGACACGGTGGCAGGTTTTGCCTCCAGCGCGTGATACTCAGCGCGCCGCCGCCACATCAGCCACAGCGAAATGGCCAGGATGATCGGCCCGTGGCCTTGCTCGTCCGTGGCCCAGACCGTGTGGGCCAGCATGTAGTATGTGGGCCCGTACAGCGCGGCCAAGCCGAGCGCAAGCGCCGCAAAGGCCTGGCCTTCGATGCTGAACAACCACTGCCCCCACGTAGTTGGCCGTGTTGACGCGGGGCTGAGTGGCATCTTGACGGCCACGGTTAAAACTCGTTGAAAATCACGCCAGCCAGGGTGGCCGGAGTTTCAGCCAGGTTGCTGACCAGCTCTTCCAGGTTGTTGACGCTGGATTTGTTTTGCCGTGCTACCACCAGCGCCGCGCCACACCGGGCGGCAATCACCGCGCAATCACAGCCGTATTTGGCGGCGGGGGTATCGACCACCACGTGGTCAAACTTGCTCAACAACTCGCGGATCAGCAGGCCGAAGGCCGGGCGCTCAACCAGCTCTAGCGGGTTGGGCGGGGTGATGCCCACCGGCAAGACAAACAGGCTGGGCACGCCAGGCACTTGTTGAATCACTTTTGATTCAGCACGGCCACTGAGAATGCCTGACAGGCCGGCGTTATTGCTCAGGCCAAACACCTGGTGCTGGCGCGGGCCGCGCATGTCGGCATCTACCAGCAGCGTGCGGCCGCCCAATTGCGCCAAGGTGACGGCCAGGTTGGCCGAGAAAAAGGTTTTGCCATCGCCGCTCTCGGGGCTGACCACGGCAATGGCGCGGCGGTCTTGCCCCTCATTGAACAGCCGCATCATGATCTGGCTGCGGATGGCGCGGAAGGATTCGGCCTGCACGCCAAACGGCTGGTTAAGCGCCACCAACTCAGGGTTGGCCTTGCGCTGATCTTCAGCGGCATACGGATAGTGGAACTGCTGCGACAGCGCAAACAACACATCGTCCGTGCTGGCATAACCCAACGCGATGGCCGCCTCACCAAAGCGAATGCCCTTTTCGCGCTGGTAGTGCAGCACCTTCTCTACCTGCTCAGCCGTCAGGTGGCGGGTTTCGGCAATGATCGAGCCGATCGATCGGTCGGCCACCGCCGTGCCGTCCTCGGCCACCGCCGCCGCGCTGGCGCTGTCATGCAAATTGGAATCTCTGAACTTGGCCATCATGCGCTCTTGGTCGGCGCGGGCAAACCAATCACCCGCTGCTGCTGCAATGAAATACGTTTACCGGCACTGAAGCGCTTGGCGCCGGGCTTGGGCAGCGTGCCCAATACCGGCAGACCCAGGTTGGCCACCACGTCGGCGGGGGCCCGAACACGCCGGTCAGACAATTCAAGCATCAGCGCCACACCCAGCGCCAACAACGCGCCGACAAATATCGACAGCAGGGTATTAAGAACCACTTTGGGTGACGACGGCTCGGCCGGTGGCAGGGCGGTGGTCAGGATATTGGCGTAGCTTTGTGTGCTTTGCGCCTCCATCGCGGTTTGGTTCAGCCGGGCCATCATGCTGTCATACGTGCGCTGGGCGCTTTCGACATCGCGCACCAGCACCTGGCCTTGATCGCGCACCGCCTTCAACTGCAATACCTTGTTGCGCTGCGATTCCAACGAGCCGCGCAATTGTGATTCACGTTGTTTGTTGATGGTATTGGTCACCGTGACGCCGCCGGTGACGCGGCGCGTCTCAGAATCGATGCGGCTGCGCACCTCGGCAATATTGGCCTTGGCCTCAACCACCTGGGGGTGGTTGTCACCAAACTTGCTGTTCAGTTCTTGCAGCCGGGCCTCGTTGCGGTTCAAGTCAGCCTTCATGCCGGCGATCAATGGGTTGTTCAGCACCTCTTGCATGCGCTCGCCTGACGCGCCTTGCGCGGCCGACTGGCGGCTGCCCGATTCAGACGAGATGGCCTGGATTTGCACCAGTTGCGAAGAAAGCTCATTGAGGCGGGAGTTTTCAACATCCAGACGCTCGTCGCTGGCGATGATGCCTTTCTCGCGCTGGAAACTCGACACCCGGGTTTGCGCCCGCTCCAGGGCCTCTCGTGCGTCTTTTGATTGCGCATTGAAAAAGCTGGTGAATTGTTTGGCCGGGTCTACCCGCAGCTCCAGCGTGGTGGCGATGTACGCTTGGGCGTAAGCATTGGCCAGGCCAGCGGCAAAACGCGGGTCGGGTGATTTGTAAACCACCTGGATCACATTGCTCTCACGTGAGGGCTTGATGTCGAGCTGCTTTTGTAGCAAATCAATCAGCCACTGCTCGATGGTGCCTTTGCCTTCGGATTCGTCTTGCCATTGTTGGCGCAAATTAGGGTTGTCCAGCAATTTCAAATCACGGATGACGCGCAGCGTGACGCGGTCACTGGTCATGATGTCCACTTGCGTGGCCATGAAGCCGGGCATGGCCATCGACGGATAGGCCATTGCCGCCACCGGATCGGGTTTGACATCAACCACGATAGACGCCACGCCGGTGTACCTCTTGGGCAGCAGCATGCTGATGGCCACGGTGCTGGCCACCACCAGCACAAACACCAGAAACGCCACCCATTTGCGGGCGCGCAGGATGGATAAGAACTGTCCGAAGGTCATTAAATGGTCTTCCCTGATTCGTTCGTGATGTCGATCTGTGGCGGGCTGGCTAGGGCCGGTGGTGCGGGCATGAAATTGCTGAAGCGGTTTACAGCGGCGTCAACCCGGCCGCCAGCGTGTCAGCGTGTCAGCGGCAATATCTTCACCATTTGGCCAGGTGACGGCGCCAAAAATGCAGGCGTGCCTGGCTGAAATAGTCTAGGTCGCGCAAATCGCGCAAATTCTCAAGGTGCAGGTGCGGCTTGATATCGAAAATGCCTTGTTTGCCGACCATCAGTTGTACTTGCAGCAGATGATTGGGCAATGGCTTGATGGTTTTGGCGTCGTTGTCCATAAGTTCAGGTGCCGAAGGCGGCGCAGACGTATAGAAACTCGGCTTCAAAATCGTCAGTGGCTGGTACGACGCTCAGGCTTTGCGCACACAGTGCAAGTAGACGAGAGGCGGCCTTGACAAGGATCGGCTGCAGTGCATGCAACTCGTTGAAATGCTCGGCAATCATTGTGTAGTCGGTTTCGTAGTCATGCGCTGCCAAATTGCGAGCAGTGCGGCACAGCTGCCAACTGTCGATCGAGTCGATAACCGCCAGCTTTTCAAACAGCGCAAGCACCCTCAGAAAAGGGGTGGTGGTTTCGCTCATCAGCAAAGCACTGTGGCGCATGGCAGCGCCCATGGTGTCTTGGAGCTTGGCGAACCTCTCGTTGAAAGCGGCCAATGCTTCAAAAAGAGATTCGTCCTTCTGCCTTTGTTTCAACGCCTGCCCGTGCAACGGCCAGGGTATCTTTGACGAGCCGGCATGCAGGAAGTGGGCACACCGTTGCACTGCCTCCAACAGTTTGGCCAGGTGCTCGCGCTCAGCCGATAACGAATTGGTGGTCATGCCAACGTTTCCAACGGCTGGGCCTTGCTGCGCGCCATGCGTGCAAATGTGCTGCCGGGTGTGCCGCGCTGCATGGCCACGATATCCACCGGTAGGTTCAATGCCTGTTCAAGCGCTAGGGTGGCCAGCGCCCGTTGGCGCAGCGATGGCTGGGCTTGGCTTTCTACCAGCAGGTCTAAGTCGCCGCCGCGTGCCGTGTCGTCTAGCCGGGAGCCGAACAGCATCACCCGTGCGTCTGCACCAAACTGCTGACGTACGCAATGCAGGATGACGCGGGTTTGATCAACACTCAGGCGCATACAGGTCAGGTACAGGGCACGTTGCCAATGCAAATGCGATGCGGCTCTGAATTGATTGGACCGCAATCATTCAGAACAAACTCTCACGCACATAAACCACATCGCCGTCCAGCATCTTGTCGTCCAGCGTGGGGGTGATCACCTGCACTTTGCCGTCGGCCGATTTGCGGTGCACGCGGATGCCTTTTTCAGTGCCGCGCTGGGTTAGGCCGCCACCGGTGGCCAGTGTTTGCATCATCGTCATGCCGCGCTCCAGCCGCATGGGGCCGGGGCGCTGCACCTCACCGTAGATATAGACGATGGGCTGGCGGTCTACCCACACCGCGTCGCCGTTCAGGATGAGGATGTCTTTGTCTTTGCCGCCGGCCACAAACACGGTGGGCAAATCGATTTCCAGCCGGTAGGGCTGGCTGTTGCGCAGGCCGGTGACCACCACCGTGTCGGCGCCGCCTGCGGCCGTGCCGCCGGCCATGGCCAGCAGGTCCGTCAGGCGCATGTCGGCCACCTCGATCGGGTAGCGGCCCGGGCGGTTCACCTGGCCCAGCACGCTGGCCTGGTTGCCGCGCACTTGCAGCACCACCAGCGTGACTTGCGGCTGCTTGACGTAATTGCCGCCGCGCAGGCCGTCGGCGATCAGCTTTTCAGCGGCCGTCACGCTCAAGCCGCCCAGCCGGATGGCGCCCAGCAGCGGGTAGCTGACGATGCCGGCCTCTGTCACCCGGGTCTCCAGCGTCAAATCCGGGTTTTGATAGACGTTGATGCGCAGCACGTCACCCGAGCCCAGCCGGTATTCAGCGGCGGCTGTGCTGGTGGCGGGCGCTGCGCCCTGGGCGCGTGCCGGGGTGATGCCGCCGCAGCCCAGGCACAGGCCCAGGGCCAGCGCGGCGTAGGCCAGCGATGACACAACGGGGGACGCCCGCGAGGGCAAGCGTTTGGCGATATTGGTCACTTCAGGCCCATGCCTTTGCTGATGTCGGTGGCACTGAGCTTGCTGCTGGCAGCGGCGGCGGGTGCGGGTGCGGCAGTGGGTGCGGCAATGGGTGCGGGCGCGGGTGCCGCAACCGGAGCGGCGGCTGCGCCCGATGCCGGCCCACCGGCGGGCGTGGCGCCTTCACCAAACTTGCCCACGTATTCCACTTTGGCGGCGGCGCGCATGGCTTTGACATCGTCTTCAATCAGCTTGCGCTTGCGCTCATTGGTCAGGTATTGCTCAATGGCCGGGCGGGCCTGCTCTTCACCCACCGGCTGGCTGCGTGATCCGGCCAGCACCACCACCTGCACCCCGTTGGGCCCCTGGTTCATGATGGCCTGGCCGTCTTGCATCTTGGCAAATGCCTCAAGCCCTTGCAGCGGCAGTTGCTCAGCGGCGCGCACGGCCTGGTTGCCTGAGAACTTGAAGTCATTGGCCTTCAGATACTCAACAAACTCATTGATGTTCTTGGCAGCGGTTAGTTTTTCGCGCAGCGTGGGCACTTGCTCGGGCTTGGCCTCGATGCCGATCTCTTGAATGCTGTAAATGCGGCGCTCTTTGAACAGCGCAGGCTTCTCGTCGTAATACTTCTTGATCTCTTCGGGTGACGGCTTGGCGGCGGCCTCTCCCACTTTCTCAAGATAGGCACGGGCGATGACCTCGCGTTTGGCGGCCTCCAGCTGCTGCACCACACGCGGGTCTCGATCAATCTTCAGGTCATCGGCTTTTTGCAGCGCCAGCTCTTGGTCGATCAGCCGCTCAAGAATTTGCTTGCTGGCGGCATCGGCCTGCTCGGGCTTCAGGCCGCGCTGCTGCTGCAGCACGAAGTTGATCTGGTGCACCGTGATCTCGGCTTTGTTCACCTTGGCGGCGGTCTGGCTGGCGCCCTTTTCTTTCTTGTCACCACAGCCGGCCAACAAGGCCACGGCGGCCACCAGGGCGATCAGGCTGCTGCTTGCCAAGCGATGGTGGGGGGCGCGATTTTTGTGCGTCTTCATGTTGTCTACGACTCCTGCCCCTTGCGGGGACTGTCTCGAAACCAGCGGTGCCGACAGCGCTGGGCGCGCTGTCACAAATAACCGCCGAAGTGTAATGGTGATCCATGACGGGTTTGAGACCCCCCGCCCTGCATGCACGGGGTGGCCCCGGGCATAGTGCACGGGGGGGCTACCCATTGATCTGGCAGGCTGTCAGGCTTGGGGGTCGGGCGCGCCGCAAGCCCGACGACCAGTTAGCCCGGGTCAACCTCAACGTCCAGCGCGTCTTGTCGCTGCCCTACCAATCTGGCGATGTCGATCTGGATTTCACGCTCAAAGTACCAAAAGCTGAGCGGAAATCCTTTGATGGGCCATGTGCGCATGCCAGCCACGCCGAGTTCAACGCCGAGTACCCGGCAGCCGATGCCCGGGTGCCGCCTGATCTCGTCCAGGGCTTTTCCAAGCGCATCAACCAACTTGGCTGCCACCTTGGCACCCGCCTCATGTTGGTAGTACCTGACTTCGATGCGGCGGTCTTCGCGCGCCTGCGGTCGCAGGGCATACGGCTTCACTCAATGTCGCCGCGGGCAATCGCGCTGAGTTCGTCCCAGTCAGCCTGGCTGTCTGGCGTCGGCGGCCCGCTGGACAAGCCTTCTTCAACCAGCGCCCGCAACCGGTGAATGCGTTGTTCTTGCTGGTCTTTTCGGATCAGATCTCGAACGTATTCACTGGTGTTGCCGTAGTCGCCAGACTCCACACGGTGCGCAACATAGGCCCGCAGTGGCTCGGGCAGCGCGATGTTCATGGTGATGGTGCTCATCACGGGATCATCAAATAGTTGGCAATGGTTGTCAACGCTGCGGTCTCAGCACTTGATGCCCGCATGCAGCGCCACCACGCCGCCGGTTAAGTTGTGCACATCGACATGGCCAAAACCGGCGGTTTTAAGCATGGCTTTGAGCTCGGCCTGGTCAGGGTGCATGCGGATCGACTCAGCCAGATAGCGGTAGCTGGCGGCGTCGTTGGCGATCAGCCGGCCCATCAGCGGCAGCAGATTGAGCGAGTACCAGTCATACGGCTTGCGCAGCGGCTCGGCCACGCGGCTGAACTCAAGCACCAGCAACCGGCCGCCCGGGCGCAGCACCCGGCACATCTCAAGCAGCGCCGCATCTTTGTGCGTCATGTTGCGCAGCCCAAAGGCCACGCTGACGAGATCGAAGCTGCCGGTTTTGTAGGGCAGCTTCTCGGCGTCGCACACCGTGGTGGGCAGGGCCAGGCCCTCGTCCAGCAGGCGGTCACGGCCGGTGCGCAGCATGGCCTCATTGATGTCGGTCAGCAGCACCAGGCCGCTGCTGCCCACTTTGCGGGCAAAGGCACGGGCCAGATCACCGGTGCCGCCGGCGATGTCCAGCACCTGGTCACCGGGTTGCAGGTTGGCCACCGCCACGGTGTAGGCCTTCCAGGCCCGGTGCAGGCCCATCGACATGACATCGTT
>JANMKO010000222.1:0-13258 GCA_031372085.1 Betaproteobacteria bacterium | reverse complement strand
AAGCCCTCGACCAGCTCAAACAGCGTGAGGCGCGAGATCACGCCGTCGGCGGCGATGGTCAGCGTGCTCTCCCAGCCGGTGGCCACGCGGCGCACCCGGTTCGCCACCGCGTCCATCTCGGCCAGCAGGCGCCGGCCTTCGTCCAGCAGCTCCAGGCCGGCGGCGGTGAGCCGGGCCTGCCGGGCGCTGCGGTCGAACAGCAGCACGTCCAGCGCATCTTCAAGCTGCCGCACGCTGTACGTCAGCGCCGACGGCACCCGGCCCAGCTCACGCGCGGCGGCGGCAAAGCTGCCGGTGCGGGCAATGATGTCCATCATCGTCAGCGCGTCGGGCGTCAGGGCGTTGCGGCGGGGGGCGGTCATGGCGGCGGGGTGTGGCGGGTGGGTGGCTGCCGGTTTCATCTTATTTGAATGCCCGCTTCAAGCCCGTGCCAGGCCGGGCCGGGTGGGCGGGTGAGACGATTCCCTGAACCAGGAGAACCCAGATGATCACCCTGCGCCGCAGCGCCGACCGGGGCTTTGCCGACCACGGCTGGCTCAAGAGCTTTCACACCTTCAGTTTTGCCGATTACCACGACCCGGCGCAGATGGGGTTTGGCAACCTGCGGGTGATCAATGAAGACCGCATCGCCCCGGGCACCGGTTTTGGCAGCCACGGCCACCGCGACATGGAGATCGTCAGCTACGTGTTGCAGGGCGCGCTGGCGCACCAGGACAGCATCGGCAATGTGCAGGCCATCGTGCCCGGTGAGGTGCAGCGCATGACCGCCGGCACGGGCGTGCGGCACAGCGAGTTCAACCACGCCCAGGATGCCACCACGCATTTTTTGCAGATCTGGCTGCTGCCCAGCGCGGCCGATCTGGCGCCGGGCTACGAGCAAAAGCTGTTTGCCGACGCCGACAAGCGTGGCCGGCTGCGGCTGGTGGCCTCGGCCGACGGCGCCGAGGGCTCGGTCACGCTGCATGCCAACGCGGCCATCCGGGCGGGGCTGTTTGACGGCACTGAGACGGCCGAGCTGGCGCTGGACGCGCGGCGCCGCACCTGGGTGCACCTGGCGCGCGGCGCGCTCACCGTCAACGGCCAGCGGCTGCTGGCCGGCGATGCGCTGGGGCTGGTGGACGAAACCCGGCTGCACCTGGCCGACGGTGACGCGGCCGAGGTGCTGGTGTTTGACCTGGCGCGCTAACCCGGTTTACGGCTAATCGCCCAGCAGCTCGCCGATCGAATTCAGGTCGTCCACCCGGTCGCACACCGTCTTGGCCACCATCAGCAGCGGCACGCCCAGCAGCAGGCCCCAGATGCCCCACAGCCAGCCCCAGGCCAGCGCACCGACAAACACCGCCACAGGGTTCAGGCGGCTGGCGCGGCTGGTCAGCCAGGGCGTGATCAACTGGCCTGACAGGGTGTGGATGAACAGCGACGAGCCGGCGGTCAACAACGCCATGCCGATGGTGCCGAACTGCACAAACCCGACCAGCGCCAGGCCCGCCGTGATCACCAGTGAGCCGATGTAGGGCACCAGGTTCAGCACGGCCGCGGCCACCCCCCAGACCGCCGCCCGCTCAAGCCCGATCCACAGCAAGGCCAGCCAGGTGAGCACACCAACCCCCACGCTGGTGAGCAGTTGCACCAGCAGGTAGCGGTGGATTTGCCCGGTGATCTCGTCCAGCGCCTGCAAGGTGATTTTTTTCTGGGTAAACGTGGGCCCGGCGATGCGCACCATCTTGCGGCGAAAGCTGTTGCCCGACGCCATCAAAAAATAGCTGATGAAAAACACCAGCACCGCTTGGCCGGCCAGGCCGACCAGGCCGAGCGTGCCAGTCCACAGATAGTCTTTGATGTTGAAGCGCGGCCGCTCGATCTGCACCCGGGTCACGCCTTTGCTGGTGGCCGGTGCGGCGGCGGTGCTTTCCTCGGCCGCCTGCTCCAGCTTGGTGGCGGCGCGCTGCACTTTGTCGATGGCACCCTCGGGTGCGCCGCGCGTTGCGCGCATCGACTCGCGCAACTTCTGCGCCGCATCGGGCAGCGATTCGACCAGGGCGGTGGCGTCGTCGGCCAGCGCCCAACCCATCGAGCCCATGCCACCCAACAGGCTGAGCAGCAGCAGTGCCGCCCCGATGGCGCGCGGCACACGCCAGCGCTGCAGCCGGTCTACCGCCGGCGACAGTGCATAGCTGGTCAACAGCCCCAGCAGCAACGGAATGAACACCGCACTTGCCCAATGCAGTGTGTAGATGCTGGCCAGCAGCGCCAGCAGCGCCAGCGAGGCGCTGCGCACATCGATGGGCATGTGCAGGTGCACACGCTGGGGCTCGGGGCTGGGTGTCGGCGCGGGCGCGTCGATCGGCTGGAGCATCGTGTCGGGGGCCTCCACTGGGCTCGGCACGGCGGGCGACACGGCGGGCGCGACATGGGGCAAGACGGCAGGCGGGCTTTCGGCCGAGGTGTTGTTTGGCATCAGGCTTCTCCGGGGGCAGGCCCGGATTTTGGGCCCATGCCGCCAGCCGCGCCGCGCTGCGCGGTGGCCACTGCCCAGGCCGCTACAGTGCGCCGGCATGGAAACCCTGCTCAAGCCCCTGGCCCTGCTGCCCTGGATCGACTGGCTGGCGCTGGCGCTGTTTTTTGCCGGCTGGGCGGGCTATGTGCACTTTTCGCGCCGGCTGGCGCAGGTGCAGCCGTCCATCCTGGCCACCACCAACCAGTGGCGGCGGCGCTGGATGTTGCAAGCCACGTTTCGTGAAAACCGCATCGTTGATTCGGCGGTGGCGCAAAGCCTGGCGGCCAGCCCGTCGTTTTTTGCGTCCACCAGCATCCTGATCATCGGCGGCCTGCTGGCGTCACTGGGCGCCACCGAGAAAGCCACCGAGCTGGTGCGTGAGCTGCCGTTTGCCGCCCGCACGTCGGTGCTGGTGTTTGATGTCAAGCTGGCGCTGCTGGCGGCGATTTTTGTGCATGCGTTTTTCCGCTTCACCTGGAGCATCCGCCAGTACAGCTTTGGCGCCATCCTGGTGGGCGCCGCACCCGAGGCCCGGCAATTTGCCGACGATGCCCAGCGCGCGATGTTTGCCGACCGCGCGGGCCGGGTGATGGGGCTGGCGGCCGAGACCTTCAACGATGGCTTGCGGGCTTATTACCTTTCATTTGCGGCGGTGGCCTGGTTTTTTTCACCCTGGGCCTTCATCGCCGCCACCGCCGCGGTGCTGTGGGTGTTGTACCGGCGCGAGTTTCACTCTGAGGTGCTGGGCGCGCTGCGCGACGGGTTGGCGCCGTGACGTGCCGTGCCGTGACGTCGTGACGCCGTGACGCTGTGACGCAGGGCGGCCCGGCTCAAAGCCCGGCCAGAAAATCGATCACCGCCGCCACCGTGCGCGCCGGGGCTTGTTCATGCGGCAGGTGGCCCAGGTCATTGAACACCTGCACCCGGCTGCCGGGGATGTCGGCGGCAAAAGCGCGCCGCATTGGCCGGTGCGATCAGCCGGTCCTGGCCGTCCCACAGGATCAAGGTGGGGGCGCTGACGCCGGTGACATGGGCTACGCCCTCGGGGGGTGACCCGCTTTGCAGCGGTTGCCGGCGCGCAGCGTCAGCTCAAAGTAGCGGTCCCAGACCCGCCGAAAGTTGTAGAAACCCCGTCCCTACAATCCTGGCGATGCCCTTCGTCCACCTGCGCACCCACACTGAATACTCGGTCGTTGACGGCACTTTGCGCATCCCCGATGCCGCCGCCGCCGCCCATGCCGACCAGCAACCCGCACTCGCCATCACCGACCTGTGCAACCTGTTTGGCGCGATCAAGTTCTACAAAGCCTGCCGCAGCCAGGGCGTCAAACCCATCATCGGCGCCGATGTGTTCATGGCGCCGGAGGCGGCGTTCTCGGGCGGTGCGTCGTCGCAAGACCGGCAGCCCAGCCGCCTGCTGCTGCTGGTGCAAAACCGGCAGGGCTACCTCAATTTGTGTGAGCTGCTGGCCCGCGGCTGGGTGAAAAACGTGCAGCGCGCGCAGGCCTGGCTCAAATGGGACTGGCTGGACGAGCTGGGCAGCGGGTTGATCGCGCTGTCGGGCGCTGATTTTGGCGCGGTGGGCACGGCGCTGCTGGCCGGCGACGCCGAGCGCGCGCGCAGCGCCGCGCTGCGCCTGTCGGCCTTGTTTCCCGGCCGTTTTTACCTGGAGCTGCAACGCGCCGGCCTGCCCACCAACGAGGCCCATGTGCGCGCCACCGTGCCCCTGGCCGCCGCACTCGGCCTGCCGGTGGTGGCCACGCACCCGATCGAGTTTGCCCAGCCCGATGATTTTGAGGCTCACGAGGCGCGGGTTTGTGTGGCCGAGGGCGAGGCGCTGGCCAACCCGAAGCGCATCAAGCGCTTTTCGCGTGAGCAGTATTTCAAGACGCAGGCCCAGATGGCGGCGCTGTTTGCCGATATTCCGTCGGCGCTGCAAAACTCGGTCCAGATCGCCCAGCGCTGCAATCTGACGCTGGCGATGGGCAAAAACTACCTGCCCGATTTCCCCACCCCGCTGGTGGACGGCATGGCGATGCCGATGGGGGAGTATTTCCGCCAGGCCGGCCATGACGGCCTGCAAGCCCGGCTGACCACGCTATACCCCGACCCGGCGCGGCGTGATGCCGAGCGCCCACGGTATGTCGAGCGGCTGGATTTTGAGATCAACACCATTCTGAAAATGGGTTTCCCGGGTTATTTTTTGATCGTTGCCGATTTTATTGCCTGGGCCCGCAACAACGGCTGTCCGGTGGGCCCGGGCCGGGGCTCGGGTGCCGGCTCACTGGTGGCGTACGCGATGCGCATCACCGATCTTGATCCGCTGCAATACAACCTGCTGTTTGAGCGCTTCTTGAACCCCGACCGGGTATCGATGCCCGACTTCGACATCGATTTTTGCCAGGCGAATCGGGATCGGGTGATCGATTACGTCAAAGACAAATACGGCCGCGACGCGGTGGGCCAGATTGTCACCTTTGGCACGATGGCGGCCAAAGCCGCGCTGCGCGACATCGGCCGGGTGCTTGGCATGGGTTATGGCCATGTCGATTCGATTGCCAAATTGATCCCGGCGCCGCCCGGCAAAACTGTCACGCTGGCCAAGCTGCCACTGGCGCCCAATTTGCCTGACCCGGGCCTGGTGTATGCCCGCAAAGAGGCGCCCGAGATCGACCAGCGCGAGGCGGCTGAAGAAGAAGTGGCCGAGCTGCTGGCGCTGGCCACGCGCGTTGAAGGCATTGTGCGCAACATTGGCATGCATGCCGGCGGGGTGCTGATTGCGCCCGGCAAGATCACCGATTTTTGCCCGCTGTACCAGCAGCCGGGCAGTGACAGCGCGGTGAGCCAATATGACAAAGACGATGTCGAGGCCATCGGCCTGGTCA
Source organism: Betaproteobacteria bacterium (assembly GCA_031372085.1). Lineage (GTDB taxonomy): Bacteria > Pseudomonadota > Gammaproteobacteria > Burkholderiales > Burkholderiaceae_C > Pseudaquabacterium. Next base: position 7,876 of record JANMKO010000222.1, on the reverse strand, counting down.
AGTTCGACTTTCTCGGCCTGGCCACCCTGACGATTCTGGAGCTGGCCAAGGATTTGATCAAGGCGCGCCACCCGGGGCGCGAGAACTTCAGCTTCGAGACCATTCCGCTCGACGACCCGAAGGTTTACAAACTGTTTGCCGATGGTTTGACCGAGAGCGTCTTCCAGTTTGAGTCACGTGGCATGCAAGGCATGTTGCGCGACGCCAAACCGAGCCGGCTGGAGGATTTGATCGCCCTCAATGCGCTGTACCGGCCCGGCCCGATGGATTTGATCCCCAGTTTTGTGGCGCGCAAACACGGCCGCGAGACAGTGGAATATCCGCACCCGCTGCTGGCCACCGTGCTGAGTGAGACCTACGGCATCATGGTGTACCAAGAGCAGGTGATGCAGGCCGCGCAGGTGCTGGGCGGCTATACCCTGGGCGGCGCTGACTTGCTGCGCCGGGCCATGGGCAAGAAAAAGGCCGAGGAGATGGCCGAGCACCGCGAGATATTCCGCGACGGTGCAGCCCGCAAAAACATCCCGGCCCAGACGGCCGACGAGGTGTTTGATTTGATGGAGAAGTTTGCCGGCTATGGCTTCAACAAAAGCCATGCTGCGGCCTATTCTTTGTTGGCCTACCACACGGCCTGGCTCAAAGTGCATTTCACGGCCGAGTTTTATGCCGCGAACATGACCATCGAAATGGCCGACACCGACAAGCTGAAGGTGCTGCTGAACGACGCCAAACTGTTTGGCATCGCCTTCGATGCGCCCGATGTCAACCGCGGCACTTACCGGTTCGAGCCGGTCAGCGCCAAGCGGGTGCGCTACGGCCTGGGTGCTGTCAAAGGCAGTGGCCAGGGTGCGGTGGACGCCATCGTCGAGGCGCGGAGTGCCGCCGGCCCTTTCCACAGCTTTTTTGATTTTTGTGCCCGGGTAGACCGCAAGCGGGTGAACAAGCGGGCGGTGGAGGCGCTGATCAAGGCCGGCGCGTTTGATGCGCTGCACGCCGACCGCGCCAGCCTGATCGCCAGCGTCGGCCTGGGCTTTGACTTTGCCGACCACCAGGTGGTCAACGCCTCACAAGGCGGCTTGTTTGACGACGGTGACCACGGCTCGTCCACCCAAGAACCGGCGCTGCAGACCGCCCCACCGTGGGGCGTGCGTGAGCGGCTGTTGCTGGAGAAATCGGCGGTCGGCTTTTACCTGTCGGGCCATTTGTTCGATGAAAACGCGGCCGAGGTGCGGCAGTTTTGCAAGCGCCAGATTGCCGATCTGGTGGACAGCCGTGAGCCGCAAACCCTGGCCGGCATCGTCAGTGAGCTGCGCTTTGTGTCCGGCCAGCGCGGCCGGGTGGCGATCTTCAAGTTGGACGACGGCAGCGAGACCATCGAGGCCGTGGCCAGTGAAGAGCTGATCGACGCCCACAAGGCGCTGCTGGTCGAAGACGAGTTGCTCATCGTCAGCGGCAAGGTGCAGCCCGACCGGTTCTCGGGCGGCTTGCGGCTGAACATCAACCAGGTCTGGGGTTTGGCCGGCGCGCGGGCGCGTTTTGGCCGCTACCTGGCGCTGGCGGTGACCTTGCCGCCGCAATCCGACCCCGGCAGCGCGGTGCTGCCGCTGGCCGAGTTGGTCAAGACCTGGCCGGCCCACATCGCGGCCAGCGACCAGGGCGATGTCTGCCAGGGCCTGGCGCTGCGCTTGCAAATCAGCCTGCCGGCCGTGACGGCCGAGCTTGATCTGGGCGACGACAGCCGCTTCTGGCCCACTGACGAGGCGCTGGCGCGCTGCAAGGCGCTGGCCCACGGCGGGCGGGCGGCCATCGTTTACGACGCCGTGGTCTGAGCGGACGGCGCATGCCGCGCGTGCTCGGCCCGTTCCCCTACGCTTCTTTACCGGTTTTGCCGACAACCCGGCGGCGCATTGGGGCGTTGAACTGCCCAGGGCCGGAAGGGTCTGGCCCTTGGAGCAAGACGATGAAGAAGACTCCCGCCTGGGCGCCCGCCCGGATCGCCCGTGGCATGTTGAGCGTTGCCGGCCTGCTGGCCAGCGCCACCCCGGCCCAAGCCGCCGACGTGGGGGTGTCGATCGGCATCAGCCAGCCGGGGGTGTACGGCCGCATCGACATCGGCCGGTTCCCACAGCCGCAGCTGATCGTGCAGCAGCCGGTGATCATCACCCGGCCCTACCAGCAGGTGGTCGAGCCGGTGTATTTGTGGGTGCCGCCGGGCCACCAGAAAAACTGGCGCAAGCATTGCGGCCGCTACAACGCCTGCGGTGTACCGGTGTATTTTGTGCAGGAGCGCTGGTACCGCGACGACGGCCCGGGCCGTGCGTATTACCAGGGCCGCCGGGACGAGCGGCGCGATGAGCACCGGGACGACCGCCGCGATGATCGGCAGGACGACCGGCGTGACGACCGTGGGTACGGCCACGACAAAGGCCACGACAAAGGCCACGGCAAGGGCAAGGGCAAGGATTGAGCGCAGCCGGCGGCGGCGGATCGTGCGCCGGCTGAAACAAAAACGCCCTGCAGTGCAGGGCGTTTCAACGGGCGCGGGGCGCTTATTTCTTGGCGGCTGACGCAGCGGCGTCGGCTTTGGCAGCCTTCTCGGCCTTCTTGTCGGCCTTTTTGTCGGCTTTGGACATGGATGCCGGCGCGGCAGCCGGTGCGGCGGCGGCCTTGGCAGCTTTCATGGGCTTGTCGGCGGCGGCAGCCGGGGCGGTTTTGTCAGCGGCAGCGGCTTTGGCCGGCTTGTCGGCCGTCTTGGCAGCCGGTGTGGCCGCGCCCTTGAAGCCCTGGCCGTTCACCGTCAAACCCTCGGTCGAGAATTTGGCGGCATTGCCGTCGCCCACGCCCTTGACCCGGTCCACCATGTCGGCCCAGTCTTTGAACGGGCTTTTTTTGCGCTCATCGAGGATCTTGCCCGAGATCGCCGGACCGACGCCCTTGATGCTTTCCAGCTCGGCCTGGGTGGCCTTGTTGACATCGACGGCCGCAAAAGCGGTGGCCGCGATGAGGGCGAACAGGGTGGCAAGCAGGCGTTTGATCATGGGGTTGACTCCAGAGGGGGTGTTTTGGGTGACGACGAGACGTGAGACGGCAAGTGCCACCCGACAACTTGTGTTGCCGGGTGTCAGCACAACGCGACATGCCGGGCGCTGGTTGACGCTGGCTTGACGCGGCCTTGACGTTGGCTTGACGTCGGCCATCAACCGCGCGCGCCGCGCCCGCCGCGCCAGCGCAGCAGCGCGCGTTTCAGCGCAAAGCCCGGCGCCAGCCAGGCCGGGCAGGCGGCGTAGACCAACACCCGCAGCCGCAGCGCGGCAGGCACATCGTGGTCATGCCACAGCCGGTGCAGCCGCGCGGCCAGCGGGCCGGGCGCCAGCTGCGCGGCCACATGCCGCTCACGCGCCAGCTGGCGGCGCAGTGTGGGCGCCACCGCCTCACTGACCCCCGCCAGCGCCGCGTCGCGCAACAAACAAGGCAGCTCCACCAGCGCGTGCCGGGCATTGCTGGCCAGCCGGGCGCTCACCTCGCTGGCGTGCAGCGCCCGGCGTCGGCGCGACAGGCCGCCGCGCCGGTACTGCACCAGCGGCTCATCCAGCGTGATCGCGCCGCCCGAGACGATGGCCCGGAACACCATCACCAGGTCTTCGGCCACGGTGCCTGCGGGCAGCGGGCCGAAGCGGTCAAACAGCCGGCGTGTCCAGGCCTGCGCGGCGCCGATGACGTGCGGCGGCCGGGCCGCCCAGTCGGCCGCGCTGTGCCAGTCGGCCAGGTTGGCCGGCCGCAGCACGCCGTGGCTGCCGCCGTGGGCGTCGATGTCGATCAGCGCGCTGGCGATCAGGTCGGGCCGGCGGCCGTGCGCCAGCCAGGCCGCCACCGTCTGCGCCGCCCGCTGCGGCAGTGAGACATCGTCGCCGGCGGCCACCAGCAGCAGCTCACCGTTTGACATCGCCACCAGTTGCGACAGGTGGGCGCCGATGCCCAGGTTGGCCGGGTTGCGGTTCAGCACGATGCGGTGCGGGCCGTGGTAGCCGGCCAGCGCCGCCTGGATGGCGGCCCAGGTGGCGCCGGGCGCAGCGCCGTCCGAGGCATCGTCGGAAATCAGGATTTCGAGCGGCGAGTAGGTCTGCGCCAGCGCGCCGGCCACCGCCGCGCCCACGGTGTCGGCCTGGCGGTAGGCGATCAGCAGCAGCGAGACCAGCGGCCGGGGTGGGGCGGCCTCTGCTGCGGGCGCGGGTACGGGTAGGGCTGGTGGGATGGGCGTCTCGGCATTCATCGATGATGTTGGCGCTGGATCGTGGCGTCGGGGTGGCCGATATCATCGGCGGCCGTGCCGCCGCCACCGATGCCCTCTCTCGAAAACGACCCCTGGCCGCCGGATGATCTGGAGACGCTGGGCGCCTGTGAGGTCTGCGGCGGCACCGACCGGCCGGTCTGGCTGGACGGCCTGGCCGACCGCCTCTTTTTTGTCGCCCCTGGCCGCTGGCAGCTTCGGCGCTGCGCCACCTGCCGGGTGGCGCAACTCGACCCGCGCCCCACCGAGGCCAGCATCGGCCGCGCCTATGCCCGTTACTACACCCACGGCACTGCACCCGAGCGCCATTTTCTGGTGCCCGGTGACCGGCCTGATCTGGCCATCAAGCGCGCCTTGCATGCCGATTTCTACAACCATTTTTACGGCCACCGGCTGGCGCCCGCGCTGCCGCCGGGCCGCTGGTTGATCGCCGCCAGCCCCGCGCGCCGGGCCCGCGCCGGCCACTACATCCGCCACCTGCCGGCGCCCACGCGGGCCAGCGGCGACGGGCCGGCGCGCCTGCTGGATGTGGGCTGCGGCAACGGCAGCTTTTTGCGGGTGGCGCGCGCGCTGGGCTTCCTGGCCGAGGGCATCGAGATCGATGCCGCGTCAGGCGGCGTGGCGCGCCAGGCCGGATTTGTGGTGCACGGCGGGCCGCTGGCGTCGGCCGATTTTGAGGCCGGGCGCTTTGCGCAGATCACCCTCAACCATGTGGTGGAGCACCTGCACCAGCCGATGGCGGCGTTGCGCCGGCTGCTGGGTTGGCTGCGCCCGGGTGGGCGGCTGTGGCTGCAAACGCCCAACCTGGCGTCGCGCGGCGCGGCGCGTTACGGCCTGCACTGGCGCGGCCATGAGCCGCCGCGCCATCTGGTGTTGTTTGATGCCGCCAGCCTGCCCGCCGCCCTGGCGGTAGCGGGCTTTGAGCGCGCCGGGCTGCTGGCACCGCAGCGCGACGCCGGGTTCTTCATCCAGCAGAGCGAGGCGATGCAGGCCGGGCTTGACCCCTACCAGGCCGGCTGTGCCAGCCCGGCCCAGCGCCGCCTGGCGCGGCAATGGGATGGCGCCGCGCAGGCCGATTGGGCCAGCGCCGAGGCGATCACGGTGCAGGCCTGGCGGCCGGTTTGACGCGCTCAATGCGCTGGCGGTGACGGCCCCAGCCGCTCCTGCACCGCCGCCATCACCTGGCCCATGCCCGGCCAGTCAGGCCGGGCCGACAGCCAGGTGACATTGCTGCCCCAGGGCCGCCACTGCGCCACCCGGGTGGGGCCCAGCACGCTGATCAGCGGCGCGCCGGTGGCGGCGGCGATGTGGCCCGGGCCGGTGTCGTTGGCCACCACCAGCCGGCTGCCCTGCAGCAGCGCGGCATAGGCGTCCAGCGGCAGATCGGCCACCACCTGGGCACCCGGGTAGGCGCGGTGGGCCTCGTCGGCCTCACCCGGGCCGGGGCAGACCACCACCGTCTGGCCCATGGCCACCAGCCGCCGGGCCAGATCGGGGAAGCCCGGCCAGCGCTTGTCCATTTTGTGCACCGTGCCGGCGGCAAACGGCGCGATGCAGACATAACCGCCGGCCCAGCCGCGCGCGGCCACCAGCGCCTGTGCGCGTTGCCGCGCCGGGGCGGCGATCTGGAAGCCGATGTCGGCCGGCGGCGCACCGCTGCTGCCCACCAGGCCGTCGGCCAGGGCCCAGAACGACTGCAGCGCATGCGGGCCGGCACCGGGGGCGATGCGCTGGGCCAGCAGCAGGCTGCGGCCGTCGCGCGCCACGCCGGCCACGCGCAGGCCGGCCAGGCGCAGCTCCAGCGCGCTGGAGAACGAATTGGGCATCGCCAGCGCGTTGCTGCGCTGGGCCATGCCGGCGTCCAGCGCCGCGTGTTGGTGGCGCATCGCCGTCAACTGTTGCACCCGCTCGCGCAGCGTGCTGGCGCGCACGGTGACCGGCCAGCCGTAGCCGCTCAACAAAGTGGGCGCCCAGCCCTTGCCGTACAGATGCAGCTGGTAACCGCCGGCCTGCAGGCGTTGCAGCGCGGGCAGGCCCAGCACCACATCACCGATCCAGTTGCACAGGCGGACGATCAGCGGACGGGGTGGCATGCAGGGCGGGTGGATGGGCGGTGGATGGGGCCGCCCGAGAAATGGTCAGCATCGATAATTCTTGCTGGCCATTTTGACATCCGCCACCCACCCGGCCACCCACCCGGCCACCCGCCCCGCCACCCGCCCGGCAATCCATCCCGCCACCCATCCCGCCACCCACCCCGCCACCCACCCCGCCATGCACCCCACCCTGCCCACTGCCGCCCAGGTGATCGCCCTGCATGACCGCTTGCTGGCCAGCGCCGGCTGGCCAGCCACCGAGCCGCCAGCGCCCGACGGCGCACTCTGGCACTGGGTGCAGACCAACCACTGCTTTAACTGCCGGCTGTGGGCCGAAGAAGACCTGGCGCGCCGCACGACGGTGGGCGCTGCCGAGATCGCGGCCAACAAGCGCGCCATCGACGGCTTCAACCAGGCCCGCAACGACGCCACCGAGCGGGTGGACGAGCTGCTGCTGGTCAGCCTGGGCCTGGTGGACGCCGCGTCGGCCCGCACCGACGCGCCGCTGTCCACCGTGCCGCCCGGCGCGCGGCTGAACAGCGAGACCGCCGGCAGCATCATCGACCGCATGGCCATCATGGCGCTGAAGGTGCATGCGATGCGGGCGCAGACGCTGCGCGGCGATGTGGACGCGGGCCACCTCGACGCCAGCCGCACCCGGCTGGCGCGCTTGCAACTGCAGCGCACTGACCTGGGTGATTGCCTGGACGCGCTGATCGCCGACGCCCAGGCCGGCCGGGCCTACTTCAAGGTGTACCGGCAGTTCAAGATGTACAACGATGCGCGCTTCAACCCGGCGCTGGTGGCCGAGGCCCGGGCCAAGACCTGAGCGGCAGCGTCAGCACCGGCACTGGCGTCAACGCGGCGGTGGCGGCGGCAGGTGATGCGCCACCGGCAACCCGTCCAGCCACAGCTTCAAGTAGCGGTAGTACGAGGCTTGCGCGTCCAGCACGGCCAACACAAAGCCCAGCCGGCCGTCGAGAAAGCCGCGCCGCAGGCCATAAGACCGGACAAAAGCCCAGATGCCGTGGCCCAGCGCCCGGCCCAGCCCGCCGCGCCGGCCCTGCGCACGCTGGTCGGCGGCGCGTCCGGTTGAGTAGCGGTTCATCTTGTCCAGCCCGTCCTGCAAGCTGGTGATGCTGTTGTGCAGCAGCAGGCCGGGCAGGCTGGCGGCAGCACCGGTCAACAGCAGCCGCTCGTGCACCTGGTCGCTTGAGAACCGGGCGCTGCCGCGCTGGAACAGCCGCACACCCGTGTCGGGATACCAGCTGCCGGCGCGCATCCACTGGCCACAAAACGCCGACATCCGGCCGACCGCATAACCGGCGGGTTGATGGGCGGTGTCGGCGGCTTCGGTGACGGCACGGATCGCCGCCGCCAGCGTGCTGTCCAGCCACTCATCGGCGTCGATGCTGAGCACCCAGGTGCCGGTGGCCGCCGCCAGCGCGCGCTGCTTTTGCGGGCCGAATCCCGGCCAGTCGGCGGTGCTGAT
>JANMKO010000213.1:0-2012 GCA_031372085.1 Betaproteobacteria bacterium | reverse complement strand
CAGCCAAGCAGCCAAGCAGCCAAGCAGCCAAGCAGCAGAGCAGACATGGTTGGCGAGAAGGCGTTGCAGGTTGGCACGCGGGTAAAAAGTCGCCCCCCTGTCCGAGCCCGCCGGGCGGGCGAGTCCGTACTGCGCGGTGCCGATCGCAGTCGATCAGCGTGACATAGAAACTGTTTGCAAGCGCTTTTCTTTGCTTCCTTTCTTTTTCGCCAAAAAGAAAGGGAGGCGGCCGCCGGGCCGAATCCCGGCACCTGTCAGCCACCACCAGCGCCCAGACCACCCGCACTGGCCAAGTCAGCGCGATGCAGACGCCGAAGACGCCGAAGGCGCAGCAGACGCAGCAGACGCAGCAGACGCAGCAGACGCAGCAGCTGAGGGCGCCCCCGCCCCCGCGCACCCCCCAAACGCCAGCCCGCCCGCCAGCCGCACGCCCGCCAGCCGCCCCCGCAGCGCCGCGTCGGCCGCCGGCAGGCGCAGCACCGTCTGGGTCTGCGCCGGGCGCAGCGTGATCACCCGGGCGGTGTGCACGCCGCGTTGCAGCAGGCGCGCCAGCGCGGCGTCGGCGGCCGGCTTGTTGTCAAAACGGCCCAGGTTCAGGCCGGGCTGAAGCTCGGGCAGGCTGCGCACGTCTTCGGCCTCCACCTTCCGGCGCTTGAGCTGGTCGAGCTTGCCCTGCAGCGTGTCGCGGTCGGCGTATCGCCCCATGTAGACCATGAACTCGCCCCGGTCCTCGGTCTTTAGCACCAGCCAGCTGCCAGCGGCCAACCCGGCGTCGCGCAGGCTGCGCTCGGCCGCGTCAGCGTCTGCGGGGCCCAACGGCCCGGCCTCCAGGCAGGCCACGGCCAGCGCACTGCGCGCCGACGCAGCGGCCTGGGCGGCCGACGCGGCCGCCGCAACCAAGGCCGCGCTGGCCGCCGGCGGCGACAGGATCTGCAGCGCATCGGTGCGCACCTGGCGCGCCAGCCGCTCGGGCTCTTGTTGTGACGCTGCGCCGCCGTCACCCGTCAGCCGATCAAACACGCCCCACTGCGCGGCCAGCAACAGCGCATTGGCCAGCAGCAAGACCAGCGCCGCGATCCTCAGCACAGCCGCACCGTCGGGCTGGCCGGAGGGTCTTGCGGGCTTGCTGCGGGGCTTTGCGGGCCGACGGCCAGCCGCAGGCTGACCTCGCCACTGCGCACCGGCCGGCGCTGGCCTGCGCCGGCCAGGCCACCCGCCGCACCCGCCACACCCGCCGGCAAGCGCAGCCACAGCGTGCCGCTGTCGTCCACCCCGTCGGCGGTGCCGGCCGGCAAGTCGGCCAGGGTGGTGGTCACGGCCCGGCCCAGCAGCACGTCGCGGGCGGCAAAGCGCTGGCGCAACGGCGCAAAGCCGCCCTGCTCAAACGCCAGCACGGCCTGCAGCAGCGGCGCGGCCACCCGGGCCAGCGCGGTGGGCGCATCCAGGCGGGGGTGCAAGGCTTGCAGGCCGGCCTGGCCCCAACCCGGTGCCGGCCCCGTGCCTGGGTCATCGGGCGCGGCCGGCGGCGGCCGCAGGTTCAACCCCACGCCCACCACGGCCAGTCGCAGCGCGCCTACCTGCACGGTTTCGATCAGGATGCCGCCCAGCTTGCCGCCGATCACCGGCCGGGCCGGCGCGGCGCCCGGCGCCACCGGTGCCGGCAGCGCCAGCAGCAGCAAATCATTCGGCCACTTGAGGCCCAGCCGCAGTGGCTGGCCAGGCTGCGGTGGGTCGAGAGCGTCGGCCAGCGCCAGGCCCACCGCCAGTGACAGGCCCGACCAGTCGGCCGGCGCCAGCGGCAGCAGCAGTGAGAAGGTCAGCGAATCGCCCAGGCTGGATTGCCAGACCTTGCCCTGGCGGCCCCGGCCCTGTGTCTGGTGCTCGGCCACCAGCAGGCAGGGGGCGATGGCGGCCGGGCCGTGGCCGGCGTTGGCGATGGGGCCCACGCCGCGCGCGCGCGCCAGCAACTCGGTGTTGGTGGACGCGATGCTGGCCACCACCTCCACCGTCAA